>NZ_JAGHKE010000130.1:0-4032 GCF_017889395.1 Allofournierella sp.
CTGGCGGGACAGCCCCAGAGCGGCGGGGAGGAGCCCGGGCGCCTCTCTGGTGAGAGCCAGAACCTGGAGAGCACCGTCACCTCCATTATCCATGAGATCGGCGTGCCCGCCCACATCAAGGGCTACCAGTATCTGCGGGAGGCCATCATCATCGCCGTGGGCGACATGGATGTGATCAACGCGGTGACCAAGATCCTCTACCCGGAGGTGGCCAAGCGTTTCGGCACAACGGCCTCCCGCGTGGAGCGCGCCATCCGACACGCCATTGAGGTGGCATGGGACCGGGGTGATCTGGAGACCCTGCAAAAGTATTTCGGCTATACGGTGAGCAACGCCAAGGGCAAGCCCACCAACTCGGAGTTTGTGGCCATGATCAGCGACCGGATGCGGCTGGACAAAAAGCAGCGCCAGGCCTGAGAAGGGAAAAAGGCGGGGGAGAGAACGGGCCGTTTCGGCATATGGTGCCGGGGCGGCCTTTTTTTTGTGCGCGGGTGGTGTGCACCTGGTGGATTTTTAGAGCAGGATACGATATAATGTATCTGTTATAAAGAATGAAAGCGGAACGCTTTGCAGGACGGGCGATTCCGCGCCAGGAGGCACCAAGCATGAATAAAACCGTTACCGCTGTGATCGTGGCCGCCGGTTCTTCCCGCCGGATGGGCTTTGATAAACTTTCCTGCCGAATTTCCGGCGGCACCGTGCTGGAAATGAGTCTGCGGGCCTTCGACCGGCACCCGCTGGTGAAGGACATCGTGCTGGTGACCGGCGAGAACGATGGCCCTGCCCGTGCGGCGGCAGCTGCCTGTGAAAAGCCGGTGACCCTGGTGCGCGGCGGAGCCACCCGGGCGATCAGCGTGCGCAACGGCGTGAGCGCGGCCAGCGGTGAGCTGGTGGCTATCCATGACGCGGCCCGCCCCTTTGTGAGCGAGGCAGTGATCACGCAGGCGTTGGAGGCAGCGGCAAGCACCGGTGCGGCGGCCCCGGCGGTGCCGGTGAAGGACACCATCAAGCAGGCGGAGGACGGTCGGGTGAAGGGGACTCCTCCCCGCGAGACTCTGTTCGCAGTGCAGACGCCCCAGTGCTTTGACCGGGCGCTGTATCTGGAGCTGCTGGCCCACGCGGCGGACGATTCCATCACCGACGACTGCCAGCTGTTCGAGCAGGCAGGCCGGACGGTGGTGCTGACCGCGGGCGATTACGCCAACTATAAAATCACCACACCTGAGGACCTGAAAGGAGAGACAAGCATGCGCATTGGCCATGGATACGACGTACATAAGCTGGTGGAGGGCCGCCGCCTGATCCTGGGCGGAGTGGATATCCCCTACGAGAAGGGCCTGCTGGGTCATTCCGATGCGGATGTGCTGGCTCACGCAGTGATGGATGCGGTGCTGGGTGCTGCTGCGCTGGGCGACATCGGCAAGCATTTTCCGGACACCGACCCCGCTTACAAGGGAGCGGACAGCCTGGAGCTGGTCCGGCATGTGGCCCGCCTGATGGCGGAACAGGGCTGGAAAATCGAAAACATCGACTCCACCATTCTGTGCCAGGCACCCAAGCTGGCCCCCCACATTCCCACCATGCGCCGGAATCTGGCCGAGGCCTTCAGCATTTCCGAAGAGCAGGTGAGTGTGAAAGCGACCACCGAGGAAAAGCTGGGCTTCACCGGCGCGGGTGAGGGCATCGCGGTACATGCAGTGGCGCTGATCACCCGCTGACCGGCAGACCCAAAAAAAGGTTTTCAAGCCTGCAGGCGTGTGATATACTAACAATGGTAACATGCGCAGATATGGTGTGTGATCCGGCAGAGCTGACCGGGGCACGCCATATAGAAATCACATGGAGTTTTGAAACACTGCGCCGCCGGACCAACGGGCCGGATCGACGCAAACAGGAGGTTTTTTTGTGGCGAATGGGTTTGAAATCAGCCAGTTTGTGGGCAATTTGATGTCCATCTGGCTGCAGCCGCAGAATATTCTGGATATTGCCATCGTCGCCTTCGTGATCTACGAGCTGCTGGCAGTGATCCGCAAGACCCGGGCCGCACAGCTGGCCAAGGGCGCGGTTGTTGTGGTTGCGGTGTATGCGCTGGCGTATATCCTGGGGCTGCGCACCGTGATGTGGGTCATGAACAGCGTGCTGCAGGTTGGTATTCTGGCGCTGGTGGTATTGTTCCAGCCGGAGCTTCGCCGGGCGCTGGAGCAGATGGGCCGCACGGACAAATGGGCGTCCAAGCTGCTGCGCAGCCGCCGGATGGACCCGGGCCTGCGTGCCCAGTGGCAGAACGCCTGCCTGGCCATCTGCGACGCCGCGGAGCAGTTGTCCGACACCAACACCGGCGCGCTGATCGTGCTGGAGCGCAATACCAATCTGTCCGAGATCATCCGCACCGGCACCCCGCTGAACGGCGATGTGAACCGGGAAATGCTGGGCACCATTTTTTACGAAGGTACCCCGCTGCACGACGGTGCCGTAGTGGTGCGGGACGGTATGCTGAAGGCGGCCGGCTGTGTGCTCCCTCTTTCGGATAATCTGGAGATCGGCAAGGATATGGGTACCCGTCACCGGGCGGCGCTGGGCATGAGCGAAAACTCCGACGCGGTGGTGGTGGTGGTCAGTGAAGAGACCGGCATCATCTCGCTGGCAAAGAACGGCGTGCTGATCCGTCGGCTGGACCGTCAGAATCTGTTCAATCTGCTGCAGGAGGAGCTGGTTCCTCCCGAACAGCAGGACACTCCTAAAAAATCTTCTTTCTGGAGAAAAAAGAATGAAAAAGGATAAAGATAAATCTCTGCTGGACGACCGGCGTTTTTCCATTCCGCTGTCCATCCTGCTGGCGGTGGCAATGTGGATGGTAGTTACCATGGTGATCAACCCCAACTCCACCTTCACCATTTACAATGTGCCGGTGGATTTTAATTACAACTCCACAAGCTATACCAGCAAAGGGCTGGATATCGTGAATAATCCCCAAAAGAATGTTTCTCTGAAGCTGGAGGGCAACGGGTATGACCTGAGCGGCCTGAAGGCGGAAGACTTTGTGGTTTATCCGGATTATTCTTCGGTGAACGGCCCCGGCGAGGTAACGCTTCCCCTGCGTGTGCTGGTGCGGGATAGCGCCAGCCAGGTGAAGGCCACCGTGAATAAGGATGAACGGGTCACCGTGGTGTTCGATTCCGTGGAGGAAAAGACCTTTACCGTACAGGTGCAGGCCAGCGATCTGACCATCGCGGACGGCTACATCCTGCAGGGCACCGTGGCTTCCCCCAGCTCGGTGACCGTGAGCGGCCCGGCCAGTGAGGTGGACAGCATCGACCGGATCGTGGCCCGTGTGGAGTCCAGCTCTGACCTGGAGAACATGTCGGAAAGCAAGATCAAGACGGTTGCTCTGGAGGCGCAGGATGCCCAGGGTCAGTCCCTGAGCCTGCAGTACACCACCATGGATACCAAGGTGGTGGATGTGACCATCAACATTTACCAGACCAAGGAACTGCCTCTGGCGGTGAACTTCATCAACGTGCCCGAGGGCTTTGACCTGAATAGTCTGAACTACACCCTGTCCCAGGAGACCATGGTGGTGAGCGGTCGCCCCGAGACGCTGGAAAGCCTGACCGAACTGGCGGTAAGCGACTTTGATCTGTCCACCTTTGAGCTGGATAAGTCCTACAGTCTCACCGTGAACCTGCCCAAGGGTGTGGAAAGCAAGAACAATGTGAAGACCATTACCCTGAGCTTCGACACCACCGGCCTTGCAAGCCGGACCCTGAATGTGGCGAATATCCGCGCTGTCAATCTGCCGGATGGCTACAACGTGACGGTGAACGACACCAAGGTTGCGAACGTGACCCTGATCGGCCCCGAGGAAGAGCTGGAGAAGCTGTCTCCCAGCAGCGTGGTGGCCACGGTGGATATGAGCCAGAGCCAGGTGGTCGCAGGCACGGAGAACCTTTCGGCCTCCATATCGGTACCCTCTTCCAGCACCATTTTCGCAGTGGGCAGCTATTCGGTAGAGTGTTCCATCACAGTAAATTC
>NZ_JAGHKE010000012.1:0-32316 GCF_017889395.1 Allofournierella sp.
GTCCTTTACACTGCCCGCTGCCTTGAGTTTGTAACTGCAGAAGGCCAGAAGAAGGGCGCTGAGAAGTGCAAAGAGCTGGGCATCGATGCAATGGTTGTAATCGGCGGCGACGGTTCCTTCAAGGGTGCTCGCGCTCTGGCCAACCTGGGCATTCCCTGCATCGGCATTCCCGGCACCATCGACAACGACATCGCCTGCAGCGAGTACACCATCGGCTACGACACCGCCATGAACACCGCTGTGGAGATGATCGATAAGCTGCGCGACACTACCCAGAGCCATGACCGCTGCAGTGTGGTTGAGGTTATGGGACGTAACGCTGGCTACATTGCTCTGAACGTGGGCATCGCCACCGGCGCTCTGGCTATCCTGATTCCCGAGCGTCCCTACGATCTGGACCACGACATCATCTCCCGCATGAACCAGACCCAGAAGACCGGCAAGAAGCACTTCATCGTGATCGTAGCCGAGGGTGTTGGTCATGCTCAGGAGCTGGCCAACGAGATCCAGGCCCGCACCGGCATTGATTCCCGTGCTACCGTTCTGGGCCACGTACAGCGCGGTGGTTCTCCCACTCTGCGCGATCGCGTGACCGCTTCTCAGATGGGTTACCACGCTGTTAACCTGCTGGAGAAGGGCATCTACAACCGTGTGGTTGCCGTTTCTGCCGACAAGATCGTCGACTACGATATCAGCGTTGCTCTGTCCATGCACAAGACCATCGACACCATGATGCTGGATGTAGCCAACACCATCTCCATCTGATTTTTCTGGCATTTCAAAAGGCATGCTGCGAACTGCAGCATGCCTTTTTTGTTTGAAAAATCCATAACTGCCTCACGATTCTTCTCTTTTACGAATATACTGGTTCAAGGAACGCCAACAATGGAGGAAGGATCCATGCGCCGTACTTCATCATGTACCACCCGGCAACATTCCGCAAAGCGGAGAAAACGAGGTCTCTGGCTGGTAATCGGATTTTCTCTGGTCCTGTTTGCGCTGCAGCGGTTCGATCAATCCATCCGCCCGCTCACCAGGCAGGTAATCCAATACCAGTGTCGAGCGCAGGCAGTGCGTACCATTCAAACCGCCTGTAACTCCATTCTGGAGCAAAACAGCACTCTTTATGACAGCCTTTACACCATCCAGCGGGATAATACCGGCAGGGTACAGAGCGTAGCAATCAATTCTGCACGGATCAATGCTCTCGAGGATGCTCTGGTGGAACAGGTTAATCAGTCGCTGTGCCAGCAACTGCTGCCATTGCGCATTCCTTTGGGCACGTTGACCGGCATTCAGCTGTTCAGCAATCTGGGGCCGGAAATCGCCATACAGGCACAGCCTCTTTCTCTGGTATCCAGTCAGGTAAAAAGTGATTTTTCTCAGGCCGGTGTAAATCAGACTCTGCTGGAGATCACGGTTTGCTTTTCGGTGCAGATTGGCGCACTTTTGGCAGGTGAGGTGATTCCGGTGGATGCTCAGACAGAGGTGCTTGCTGCACAGTTTCTGATTGTTGGCGAAGTGCCGCAGCTTTATGCGCAAACTGGGGGAAGTACCGAAAAAGCCTAGCCGCCGGATGGACTAATGTGTTATAATTAAAAACCAGAACAGGGGAAGAGATTTTCGCTCCTCAGTTGGACTTTCAAGAGGTGATCATTTTGACATTGGAACAGGCCCAGCAGCGCGTTCTCGAGCTGCGCCGGGTAATCGAATATAACAACCGCCTTTACTATGATCAGGACGCTCCCGAGCTGGAGGATTTTGAGTATGACGCACTAAATCGTGAGCTCAAGGAGTTGGAGGCCCAGTTCCCCCAGCTGATCACACCCGATTCTCCCACCCAGCATGTGGGCGGCACTCCCTCGGGAAAATTCGCCAAGGTAACCCACGCGGTGAAGATGGAGAGCCTTCAGGATGCCTTCTCCTATGAGGAGCTTCGAGATTTTGACCGTCGGGTCCGCGGTGAGGGCATAGAACCCCGCTATGTGGTCGAGGTGAAGATTGACGGTCTTTCGGTAAGCCTGGAATATGAGAACGGTGCGTTTGTGCGGGGCTCCACCCGTGGCGACGGTGTAGTGGGCGAGGACGTCACCAAAAATCTGGCCACTATTAAAGACATCCCCAAGAAGCTGCTGAACGCGCCGGAATTTCTGGAGGTACGCGGCGAGGTCTACATGCCCCATGCAGCCTTTGAGCAACTGGTGGAGGAGCAGGAGCTGAACGACAAGCAGCCCTTCAAAAATCCCCGCAACGCGGCCGCCGGTTCTCTTCGCCAGAAGGACAGCAAGATCACCGCAGGCCGTGGCCTTTCCATTTTTGTATTCAACATTCAGCAGATTCGGGGCAAAGAGCTGCACAGCCATCAGGAAAGCCTGGATTACGTGAAGCAGCTGGGCTTTGTGGTATCGCCCCGATACCACAGCTTTGACAACATTGAAGATGCCATCGCTGAGATTGAAGCCATCGGTCAGATGCGCGGCACCCTGCCGTTTGACATCGACGGTGCGGTGATCAAGGTGGATGACTTTGCGCAGCGTGCCATGCTGGGCAGCACCAATAAATTTCCCCGCTGGGCAGTTGCGTTCAAATACCCTCCGGAAGAAAAGGAGACCGAACTGCAGCAGATCGACATTACCGTGGGCCGTACCGGCGTACTTACACCTACCGCAGTATTTGCGCCGGTCCAGCTTGCAGGCACCACAGTTTCCCGTGCCATTCTGCACAACGAGGATTTCATCCGTCAGCTGGATGTGCGCATCGGCGACCGTATTCTGGTGCGTAAAGCGGGAGACATCATTCCCGAAGTGGTGGCGGTAACCCAGCACAAGGATGGCTCCGAGCCTTATCAGATGCCTCAGGTGTGCCCTTCCTGCGGAGCACCCGCCGTGCATCTGGAAGGGGAGGCTGCTCTGCGCTGTGTGAATCCGGAGTGTCCCGCTCAGGCGCTGCGCAACATCATCCACTTTGCCAGCCGGAACGCCATGGACATCGACGGTCTGGGCAAGGCGGTGGCCGCCCAGCTGGTCAGCAAGGGCTATGTACACTCGGCGGCAGATCTTTATGAGCTGACCGAGGAGCAGCTGATGACGCTGGAGAAATTCAAGGAGAAGAGCGCCCGCAACCTGCTGAACGCCATTGAAGCCTCCAAGGGCAACAATCTGGACAAGCTGCTGTTTGGTCTGGGCATCCGGAACATCGGCGAAAAGGCCGCAGCCCTAATTGCAGAGCACTTCCGCTCCATGCAGGCCGTGCGGGAGGCCGGGGAAGAGCAGCTCAGCGAGATCGACGGCTTTGGTGCAGTCATGGCCCAGAGCGTGGTCGCCTTCTTTGCCAAGGAGGGCACCGAGGACCTGATTCGTCGTCTGGCTGATGCCGGTGTGAATATGGAGTGGCACGGTGAGGAAAAAACCGACAAGCTGGCCGGTAAAACCATCGTGGTTACCGGTACACTGCCCACTCTTTCCCGCTCAGAGGCAGAAGCGCTGATTACAAAGAACGGCGGCAAAGCCAGCGGTTCCGTCTCGAAAAAGACTGCATATGTGCTGGCTGGCGAAGCAGCTGGCTCCAAGCTCACCAAAGCCCAGCAGCTGGGTGTACCGGTGATTGATGAAGAAACCTTCCTGCAGATGATTCAATAATGCTTGATCCCCTCGGCAACATGCCGGGGGGGATTTTTTGTTCTAGCGCAGCCGATGTGCTCATATGCTTGTAGCACAAAGGAGCGTGAAACAAAAATGGACGAGTATTACAGCGCCATCCAACGCCTGCCTGCCCCGGTGCGGGATGCCCTTGCGCAGCTGCCTCCGGCTTTTGCCGCCCAGGTACATGAAATCCGGCTGCGCAGTGAGCGCCCCATCGTTTTTTCCACCCCGCATGGTCCGATACTGGCGCCGAATCTTCTGCCCAAATGTGCCGGTGCCCTGCAGCTGAGCGCCCGCGGGCTTCAGGAATGCTTTTATTCGCTGTGTGAAAAATCGGTGCACAGCTATGAAAGCCAGCTTTCCCAGGGCTTTTTTACCATTCCCGGCGGGCACCGGGTCGGTGTGGCCGGGGTCTGCCGCACCACAGAAAACAGACGCAACAGCTTTCAGACCATCACCTCGCTGAACCTGCGGGTGGCGCGAATGCTGTTTGTTCCGCTGCCGCCGCTGCTGCAGAGCAGCCTTGTAGACTCCTTTCACGGGATGATCCTGGCAGGCTCTCCAGGAAGCGGAAAGACCACACTGCTGCGCAGCATCATCAAAGCTGCCAGCGATCAGGGCAAAAAGATCGCTGTTGTAGACGAGCGCCAGGAGCTTTGGCCCTGCGATCCCTGGGGGAATGTGCCCCACATTCCGCTGAACTGCGACGTTTTGTCCAACTGCCCCAAAGCAGGAGGGATCGAAATGGCCGTGCGCTGCCTGGGACCACAGATTGTCGCCTGTGATGAGCTGGGCTCACACGAGGAATTTCGTCAGATGGAGCATGGCATACAATCCGGTGTTGGCTTCATCTGTTCGGTTCACGCCGCCAGTATGGACGAGCTGGAGGCACGTATGGAACGAAGCCGCTCCGGACTTCGTGCCTTCTTTTCCCTCTGCGCGTTTCTGGAAGGGCCGCAAAAGCCCGGCTGCATTCGCGAAGTGGTGGCGCTATGATCTGGGTCATCAAGCTCAGCGGTGCGGTGCTGGTGGGGACTGCCGGCTTCCTGTTCGGCGCAGAGCAGGCCGCCGTTTTGCGCCGGCGCGCCGTCTTCTGGTCAGAGCTAGCCGGTATGCTGACGCAGATTCAAGATGCTGTGCGCTATCGAGCGCTCGCTACGCCTTGTCTCTTGGAAGAGCTGCAGGCGGGGGAGTATCCCCATCTGATGCTGGACAATTGTTTCGCTCTGGAGGCATATCAGTTCCCGACATACATTTCCCCGGGGGATGCAGCGCCATTTGGCCCTCTGTTCGGGCAAATCGGACAGGTAAGTGCGCAGGAGCTGTGCGGTCAGATGCCCTATTACATCGAGCTGGCCCGGCAAAACGGTGACCGCCAGGAAAAGGAATACAAAGCAGCTGCACGACTTTACCCCCAGGCCGGTGTTTGTGCCGGACTGATGGCTGCGCTGCTGCTCTTATGAAGGAAGGGTAGAACAATGGACATTGACCTGGTATTCAAAATTGCCGCCATCGGCATCATTGTTGCGGTTCTGAACCAGCTTCTGATCCGTTCCGGACGGGAGGATCAGGCCATGATGACCACACTGGCGGGGCTGATCGTTGTGCTGTCCATGCTGGTGCAGCAGATCAGCGATCTGTTTGTGAACATAAAATCACTGTTCAATCTATGATGATGGAATATGGAAATTTTTCAAATTGCCGCCTTTGTGCTGGTGGCCGCCGTTCTCATCGGGCTTGTTCGCGAGCACCTGCCCTCCTATGGAATCCTGTGTCTTCTGGGTTGTTCCGTGGTGCTGCTGCTCTATCTGCTGCGGCTGGCCGCTCCGTTGATCGAGCAGCTAAATGCTTATGCAGCTTATTGGGAGCAAACCGGTTTTTCCACGGTGATCAAAGCCGCCGGGATCGCGCTGGCCTCCCAGACAACGCAGGATCTTTGCCGGGATGCCGGACTCAGCAGCCTTGCAGGCAAGGTGGAGTTTGCGGGCCGCTGCCTGATTCTGATGTGCGCACTGCCCCTGTTTCAAACCGCAGCCGAGTCACTGGCCGCTTTTCTGCAATGAAGCGTCTCGTGGCCCTTCTGTTTTTGCTGACCATCCTGCCCGGTGCTGCCTTCGCCCAGGAATTGCCGGAGGCTGCGCAGGACATTCTGGACTCTCCGCCGGTTACTGCCGAGGAGTTTCAGAGTTTCTCCGCACCACAGCTTCTGGAAAAGCTATTGGGTACCGCCAAAGAGCAGTTTGAGCAGCCCTTTCGCCTCTTGGCTTCTGTATCCGCCACTGTGCTGATCGCTGCTGCCGCGCTCAGCCTTCTGCCCGGCAGCGACTGGCGCACACCGCTGGAAACCGTCTGTCTGCTGGGCATCAGTACTGCGGCCTTGCAGCCGATGCTGCCGCTGCTGGAGCAGCTGACGGAACGGATACAGGAATGCCAGACCTATCTTGTCAGCTTTGTCCCGGTTTTTTCCGGTGTGATGATCAGCTGTGGCCAGCCCACACAAGCGGCTGTTTACAGCGGCATGTTCTTGACCATGGCTGCTTTTTGCGCTCAGATGATCAGTGTGGTGGCGCTTCCTCTTGTGCGTGCCTTTCTGGCGCTGACCGTTGCAGGTGGGCTTTGTGAACTGGGCGGCCTTTCCGACGGCTGCGCAGTCCTTCACCGGATTGTGAAGTGGATTCTCGGCCTTTTGTCCATTCTGTTCGGTGGCGTTCTGGGGCTGCAAAGTGTGCTGGCTCAGAACACCGATACCCTGGCCATGAAAACCGGGCAGTTCCTGCTCAGCAGCGGTGTTCCCGTGATCGGCAGTCTCGCTTCCGATGCCATGGGCAGTGTTCTCAGCGGGCTTCGGGTTTTGAAGGGAACTTTGGGTTTTGCCGCCATCGCGGTTCTGACCGTCACCTTTTTGCCGCTGCTGATCCGCTGCTTTTGCTTTTACCTGGCATATCTTCTGAGCGCCGCGCTGGCAAAGGCATTCGGTCTCAGCCGTGCAGGCCGTGTGCTGGAGGGAATGGGGCAGGCAACCGGGTTGTGCATCTCCTTTCTGGTGTTCTTTTTCATGCTCACGGTTCTTTCCACTGCACTGATGATCCTGCTGGGAGGAGGTGGCTGAAGTGAATGAATGGGCACTCACCCTTTGCATGGCCTGTGTCCTGGCCGGAGTACTGGAACTTCTGATGCCACGCAAAGAATACGAAAAAAGCATAAAAGTGGTTGTGGCGCTGTATATTTTAGTAACGATCCTGCAGCCTGTACGGGCGGCGTTTTCCGACTGGGATACGCTCTGGCCGTCGGAGCAGACGGATACCGTAGATTTTTCCGGCTATCGCTCCGGGCTTGAGCAGCAGGCCTTGGAGGAACAGCTGGAGCAAGTTCTCGCTGCCCAGGGGATCGAAGGCCAGCTCCGGGTGGAGACCGGCCCGCCTTTGATCGTAACCGCGATTGATTGCACCGAACCGGAGCGGGCCAAAGCAGCACTGCGGCAGGTACTGGGCGAGGGAGAGGAGATTGAGATCAGGGCGGAGGAACCGAGCGATGGGACGTGATTTTTTCAAGGAGCTTTTTAAAGCAAAAAACTGGAATCGAAGCAGCCTTCTTGTTTTTGCCGGTGCGTTGGGATTGTTTCTTCTTCTGGCCGGAAATGCATTTCCGGCCGAAAGCAGCAGCCGCGAAACTGGCGAGCCGCAAAGCACTGCAGACGAGGCTGCGTATGTGCAGGAATACGCTTCCAACTTGGAACAAACACTTACCGGAGTCATTGAGAGTATCCAGGGCGCCGGGCACGTAAAGGTAGCTGTAACCCTGGAAGCCGGCCCACAAACGGTCTATGCACTGGACGAAACAGACCGGGGTGAAAACGGAAGCGAAGTCCAGCACATCTTGATGGAGGATTCTTCCGGGCAAAGTGCTCTGGTGGAGATGGTCTGGGAACCGGAGATTCGTGGAATTGCCGTGGTATGCCAAGGCGCGGCCGATGTTCAGGTTCAAGCGCAGATCACCGAAGCGGTTTCGGTGCTTACCGGTGTTTCGAGCAACCGGATCAGCATTGCAAAAATGAATGAATCGGAGGGAACATAATGCAAGCAAAAAAGATCAACCAGAAAATGACGCTTCTCACCCTGGTGGTGGCTCTGGGCGTGGCTGTGTATCTGAACTGGGAGTACGCCAAAAGCACCGATCTGGTGATGGGCGACACCGTTCAGGCCAACGCCACGGCCAGCACTGGCATCATCACCGATGAACTTGCCGTGGAGACCGCTGCCTCCACCCAGGAGACCGCCGACAAAAACTATGGTGAAGCCCAGCTGGTCAGCGTGGGGGACCCCACCGGAAGTGACTTTTTTGAACAGGCCCGTCTTTCCCGTACCAAAACCCGGGATGAGGCCCTGGACACCTTGCAGAAAAGCCTGAAAAACAGCGCGCTCACCCAGGCGGAAAAGGACACGCTCACCCAGGAGCTGACCGCTACCATCGAAAGCATTACCAAGGAGAGCGATCTGGAAAGTCGGATCAAGGCCAAAGGCTTCGTGGACTGTGTGGCCTTCATCGACGGAGATAAGGTCAACATCACGGTCATGACCACCAGCGACGGCCTGACCCAGACCGAAGTGGCACAGATCCGGGACATCGTGCTGAGTGAGTGCGCGGTGAGTGCACAGAATATTACCGTGGTAGAAATAAAATGACCTTGTAGATTATGCAAAAAGATGGTATAATATCTTCAATTCAGATGCCATGAAAATAATTACCTTTGGGAGGACCGGGTATGGAAGTTTCAAATTCCAATGTTGTAAACGGCAGCTTGCAGATCTCCACCGATGTGATCGGTAAGATTGCAAAGCTTGCAGCCACCGAAATCGACGGCGTGGTGGACGTTTGTGCCGGTTCCGCTGGGATGCGCAGCTTTTTGGGCAAGGTAAACCTGCAAAAGCCTGTTTCGGTGGAGCTGCTGGAGAATGTGGCCGAGATCACTGTCAGCCTGACGGTGCGCTACGGCAGTCAGATCCCGGCGGTCTGCGAAAAAGTGCAGGAGAACGTGAAGTCTGCTGTGCAGAACATGACCAGCATCACGGTCGCCCGGGTAAACATTGTGGTAGTCGGCGTCCTGCAGGAGCCGGAACTGCCTGCTGAAGAAGAATAACCAATCGGCCCTCCCGCGGTACGCAGGGGGGCTTTGGCTGTGAGAGGATACTTTATTTTATGGAAAAACTGACACGCAGAACCGCACGTGAGAATGCCTTCCTGGCTGCTTTTGCATCCACCTTCGACAACGCCATGCCGGAGGATGTAATTGCTCTGAACAACGAGCTGGGCGAAAACCGGGTAGACGAGTTCGGCCGCAAGCTGATCGACGACTACTATGAGCACAGCGCTGAGATCAATGACATGATCCGTGATCACCTGAAGGGCTGGACCATTGACCGCATTCCCCGGGTAAGCCTCACCGTGCTGCGTCTGGCTTTGAGCGAGATCCTGTATGGCGAAGAGAAACTGCCCAGCGTTACCATCAATGAGGCAGTGGAACTGACCAAGAAATTCGGCGGAAACGAGGACTACCAGTTCGTGAATGGCCTGCTTGGCTCTGTGGTGCGTGAACTGGGTCTGGCGGATCAGGACTCCGCTTCGGAATAATGCTCACACTGGGCATCGATACCAGCAACTATGCAACCTCTTTGGCCGTGTATGATTCCTGCGCCAAAGAGGTTGTTTGCGATAAAAAGCAATTTTTGCCCGTCAAGCAGGGGCAGCTTGGCCTGCGTCAGAGCGATGCGCTGTTTCACCACACAGCAGCTCTGCCGGAGCTTTTAAACCAGCTCGGCCAGCAGGTGGATCTGCGCCAGATTCAGGCGGTGG
Organism: Allofournierella sp.; assembly: GCF_017889395.1. Lineage (NCBI taxonomy): Bacteria > Bacillati > Bacillota > Clostridia > Eubacteriales > Oscillospiraceae > Allofournierella > Allofournierella sp. The sequence continues at coordinate 9,492 of NZ_JAGHKE010000012.1, forward strand.
GCGTTTCCACCCGCCCGCGGCCGGTGGATGGCTCTTACATGCCCTGCTTCCTTGCAGGCAAAAGCGCGGCCGTGGCGTTTGCTTCGGCTCGCGGCATCCCTCTGATTGAAACGACCCATCAGCAGGGACACATTGCCGCTGCGCTGTTTGCCACTGGCGAAGAGGATTTGTTCCAGCGTCCCAGCCTGGTATTCCATGTTTCCGGCGGAACTACTGATCTGCTTCTCTGCAACGGCTACGACTCAATTCAATGCATCGGCACCAGCAGTGACCTTTATGCAGGACAGGCAGTGGACCGGGTTGGGGTCAAGCTTGGCTTTGCCTTCCCGGCCGGCGTTATGGTCAGCGAACTTGCCGTGAAATGTACCGAAACCGTTCGCCCGAAGGTGAGCGTAAAGGGGACAAGCTGCAGTCTGTCCGGCTTGGAAAATCAATGCAACCAGCTTCTGGCACAGGGCAAAACACCTGAATACGTTTGCCGCTACTGCTTGAACTGTGTAGCCGAAACTGCACTGCGCATGGTAAAGGCAGCTCTTGAGGAGTACCCGGGATTGCCGGTGGTTTTTGCCGGAGGAGTAATGAGCAGCCAGATCATCCGGGAATATGTGACCCGCCGACTGTCCGGTGCGCATTTTGTACCCGGCAAGTTTTCCAGCGATAACGCCATTGGCGTGGCTTGTATCGCTGCACGGGAGGCAAACCATGGCTGAGATGATCACCGTTTCCGGGTTGAACCGTTATGTTCGGTCGCTGCTGGACAGCGACCGTTTTTTGTCTGGAATCGCTATCAAAGGTGAGATTGCCAACTTTGTGCATCACTATAAGAGCGGACATTTTTATTTTTCGCTGAGGGATGATGCCGCCAGCGTGAAGGCAGTCATGTTCCGGCAGGATGCCCGGCGGCTTGCTTTCACGCCTCAGGAAGGAATGCGGGTGATCGTGCGCTGCCGGGTCAGTCTTTACGAAACCACCGGTGCGTTCCAGATCTACGTACAGGATATGTTTCCGGATGGCATCGGCGCTGCCCAGATGGCCTTCGAGCAGTTGAAGGCCCGCCTGGAACAGGAAGGCCTGTTCCGTCCCGAGGTCAAGCAGCCCATTCCCACCTGCCCTCGCTGCATCGGCGTGGTCACCAGTGAGACCGGCGCGGCTTTGCAGGACATTCGAAATGTACTCAGCAGGCGCTGGCCGCTGGTGAAGCTGCTGCTCGCTCCGGTCAATGTGCAAGGGGACCAGGCAGCAGTTCAGATTGCCCGTGGTATCCAGGTATTGGACCGTTCCGGAAAAGCCGATGTAATCATTGTGGCCCGTGGCGGCGGCAGCAGGGAAGACCTGTGGGTCTTCAACGATGAAGGCATCGCCCGTGCAGCTTACAGCTGCAAAACTCCTCTGATTTCCGCCGTCGGCCACGAGATCGATTTCACCATACTGGATTTCGTGGCAGATCTCCGGGCCCCCACTCCTTCGGCCGCAGCAGAGCTTGCTACCCCGGACCGGCGAGAAACCATGGCAAAACTCATGAATATTTCGGATAATATTCACAAAAATATTCAGTCGAAGCTTGAAATGTGTTATAATAGGCTTGATCCACTGGCAGAAAAGTGGGAGTCTTTGACTCCTGCCGCACTCTGCGCCGCCCGCGCAGACAGACTGAATGAACAAGTGCAGTCTTTACAGACCGGCATGAAGCGGATCTATCAGGATCGACTTCTGGCTATGCGTCACGCGATGCAGCTTGCTCACTCGCTCAGCCCCTACACAGTTTTGGAGCGCGGCTACGCCATCCCGAAGACTGTAAAGGGAAAGAGCATTACACTTGAACAAGTAGCTCCTGGCGACCGAATTTTGCTGGTTGGCAGCAAAGTGTCGGTTGGCTGCCTTGTGGAACAAGTGCAAGAGATCGAGGTGCCTAAGAATGAGAAAACCGAAGAGCTTTGAAGAGGGCAGCGCATCCCTGCAGGAGGTGCTGGATCAGCTTTCTGACCCGGCAACACCATTGGATAAAGCTATTAAGCTTTACAGCGATGCCGCCAGTCTGATTGCATATTGCAACGAAACCTTGGAGCACGCCAAGCTGGAAATGGAGCGCATCGACCTTTCGCTTTCTTCCAGCATCGGTCATACTGGAGAGGAGGATATTCTTGCATGATGACCTATGAGCAACAGTATGATATGTACCTAAATGAGATCCAGACTGCTCTCCAAAAGGCCTGTGACACATACCTGCCGGAGGAATCCAGAGTTTGCCAAGCTGCACGCTACAGTCTCCTTGCCGGTGGCAAACGAATTCGCGCAGTTCTCACCATGGCTTGCTGCGATATGCTGGGCGGGGATTGGCGAGCTTCCGCGTATTTTGCCGCAGCAGTAGAGATGCTGCACTGCTTCTCCCTAATCCATGACGATCTGCCTTGCATGGATGATGATGACTTCCGCCGGGGCAAGCCCTCCTGCCACAAGGCCTTCGATGAAGCGACTGCTCTGCTTGCAGGAGATGTGCTGCTCACTGAAGCATTTGAGGTGATTGCTGATACCCCGCTGCCGGAACGCGCCCGTGTGGAAGCTGCTCGTTTGCTGGCCATAGGCGGCGGCAGCAGGGGAATGATCTGGGGGCAGGAACTGGATGTGACCTTTGAAGGTCAGCCCTTAAATGAGGCGCTGCTCCGAAAGATCCACAAAAACAAGACCGGTGCACTGATCAATGCCGCTGTACAGATGGGTGTGTCTGCCGCTGGTGGAACCGCCGAGGACGCGGCAAGCCTGGAACGGTACGCATTTGATCTTGGGCTTGTTTTCCAAATCGTAGACGATGTGCTGGATGTAATCTCCACACCGGAAGAGCTGGGCAAACCCATCGGGAGCGATCAGGAAAACGGAAAAGTCACTTTTGCAACGATCTATGGCCCACAGGGTGCACTGGAACTGGCGCAGCGGATCAACGACGAGAGCTGTCAGGCGCTGAGCCAGGCCTATGGTGACCGGGCGCAGTTCCTGATTCGACTGGCCAGTCAGCTGGTCACTCGGCGCAAATGATTGAAATGGAGAGGATTCGATGGACTGGATCAGAGAAATATATTGTTGGAACTACCTGCTGTCGGTTTCACTCACAGCCTGGCTGATTGCACAGGTGCTGAAAACGATCATCAATTTCATCTTAATGGGCAAATTCCGGGTAGAGCGTATGTGGGGGTCCGGCGGTATGCCCAGCGCACACTCCGCCACGGTATGTGCGCTGGTGATTGCTGCCGGTCGCTCGCAGGGTACGCATTCGGAAGTTTTTGCCCTTGCAGCAGTCATGGCTGTGATCGTAATGTACGACGCTATGGGTGTACGTCGGGAAACCGGCGAACAGGCCAAGATCCTGAATCAACTGCTGTCTGACTGGCTGGATGAGGAAGCCAAACGCACCCCCATCCTTGGTGATAAAAAGCTGAAGGAAATGGTCGGTCACACTCCTTTTGAAGTGTTTGGTGGCGCGGCCGTAGGCATTGCAACCGGTTTGCTGATCCCAATGATGTGATGGAACCACTGTCTTTTTAGAAGGATTGTATCATGGCATATTCATTATTGGAACAAATCAATAGCCCACAGGATCTGAAGCAGCTTCCTTCCGGGCAACTGACGCCTCTCTGCGAAGAGATTCGGGCGTTTCTGATCGAAAGTGTCTCCAAAACCGGAGGGCATCTTTCTTCCAACTTGGGTACCATTGAACTTACGGTTGCAATGCATCGTGCATTCACCACCCCCACAGATAAAGTCGTGTTTGATGTGGGACATCAATGTTATACCCACAAACTTTTGACCGGCCGACGGCAGCAATTCGATGTGCTGCGCAAGCTGAACGGTCTTTCCGGTTTCCCTAGTCCCCGAGAGAGCGCCCATGACGCGTTTATTTCCGGGCATGGCAATACTGCTATTTCGGTAGCCATTGGCATGGCTAGAGCAAAAAAGCTGAAAAATGAACCCGGAAAAGTCATCGCTCTGGTTGGTGACGGTGCGTTTACGGGCGGCATGGTTTACGAGGGCATGAACAACATCGATACCCTCAATAATCTGATTGTGATTTTGAACGACAACAAGATGTCGATCTCCAAAAATGTAGGTTCTCTGTCCCGTTATCTCACTGTGCTGCGCACAAACCCGGAATACAATCGGGCCAAAGCCAGTACAGAAACCGTTCTATCGGCGATTCCGTTACTGGGTACCCCGCTGGTTCGAGCGCTACAGAGTGGCAAAGCATTACTGCGCCGAGGCCTATACCATTCCACCATGTTTGAGGAAATGGGGTTCCAGTATCTTGGTCCTGTGGATGGTCACGATGTGATCAAGCTGACCGAACTGTTTCAGAATCTGCACCATCAAACTGCACCGGTTTTTGTACATGCAGTCACTGTAAAGGGGAAAGGCTTTAAACCTGCTGAGGAGAATCCCGGCGAGTTCCATGGCGTCTCTTCCTTTGATCCCTCCCATGCGCTGGACCCGGATGTGGCCCCCGCTGCTTCCTTCTCCACCTGCTTCGGCCAGCATCTGGAAGCGCTGGCCGAGAGACGCACCAACGTGTGCGCAATTACCGCCGCCATGAAGTACGGTACCGGGCTGCAGTATTTCTACCGGCGTTTCCCCGATCGATTCTTTGATGTGGGCATGGCTGAACAGCATGCGGTAACCTTTGCTGCCGGTCTGGCCAGTCAGGGAATGCTGCCGGTGGTAGCCATTTATTCCACCTTCCTGCAGCGCGCCTATGACCAGATGATTCACGACGTATGTCTGATGAATCTGAACGTAGTATTCGCTGTAGATCGGGCCGGTCTTGTTCCTGGAGACGGTGAAACTCATCAGGGTATTTATGACCCCGCCTTCTTCCGTCAGATCGGCATTCCGGTCTACTCGCCTTGTAACTATGCAGAGCTGACCTACTGGCTGGAGTATCTTCTGGACCAGGGGAAGGGTCCTCGTGCTATCCGTTATGCACGCGGCGGCGAGCCGGAAGCGCTTTCTGCACTGGGCTGCAGCAAACAGCCCTATGATGTATATGCAGCCGAAGGCCAGACCAAGACCGCTCTGGTTACCTATGGTACTCTGACCGCTGAGGTTCTAAAAGCGGCACAGCTGCTCCGGCAACAGGGGACAGCCGTGGATGTGTATAAGCTTGTGCAGATCAATCCTCTCCCCGAAGGGTTGTGCGAGGCATTGACCCGATATGACCACATTCTCTTTGCAGAAGAATGCGTGGCACAAGGCGGAATCGGCGATTCCTTGGGTGCCGCACTTTCAGAATACCGATGGCCAGGTCATCTGACTCTGCGCGGCGTGCACAGTGGTCGTGCAATTCCCCACGCTTCTGTAGCCGAACTTCGAGAGGTTCTTGGGCTGGATGCCGCCAGCCTTGCAAATGCAATAGAAAGGGACTAAGCATTGAAAATTCGATTGGATCAATATCTGTGCCAGAATGGTCTGGTACAAAGCCGGGAACGGGCAAAGGCTCTGATCATGTCCGGCATCGTATTTGTGAACGAGCAAAAGGCCGATAAAGCAGGCGAAATGATCTCTCCGGATGCGAAGGTTGAAGTGCGCGGCCACGACATCGGCTATGTGAGCCGTGGCGGCTTAAAACTGGAAAAAGCCATGCGCGCCTTCCCGCTGACCCCAAACGGAAAGGTCTGCATGGACATCGGTGCATCCACCGGTGGTTTTACCGACTGCATGCTGCAGAACGGCGCCCGTAAGGTATACGCTGTGGATGTGGGCTATGGCCAGCTGGCCTGGAAGCTGCGCACCGACGAGCGTGTCGTCAACATGGAGCGGACCAACATCCGCAACGTTACTCTGGACATGCTGGAGGAACCGGTTGAATTTTTCAGCGTGGATGTCTCGTTTATTTCTTTGAAACATATTTTCCCGGTGGCTCAGGCGGTTACCGCTGACCACGCCACTGGCGTATGTCTGGTCAAGCCTCAGTTCGAAGCTGGCCGGGAAAAGGTGGGTAAAAAAGGTGTCGTGCGCGAACCTGAGACCCATCGGGAAGTAATCCTGCAGGCTGCAGGGTACGCGGCTGCCAACGGTTTTTCCGTACTGGGGCTGGACTATTCTCCTATTAAAGGCCCGGAAGGGAACATCGAATTCCTGCTATTCGTGGAAAAGGCAGCGGATCAGCCCGTCCTTCTGCAGGAAGAATTGGCCGATCAGGTTGTCAGTGCCGCACACGGGGCTTTGGATCTGTAACACCCCAGAAGGTCTGCGAAAGGAACGATCCGCATGACTGTTTTTATTATTCCAAACACGACAAAACCGCGGGCTCGGACTGTAACCGCTCAGGCTGTACGAATTCTGCACAGTGCCGGCGCTGATGTGATCCTGGCCATCGGATCTGATGTGGAAACTTTGCCCGGTGTACGCTACATGCCCAAAGATCAGGCATTTACCGAATGTGATGTGGTGATTACCGTGGGCGGCGATGGTACAATCCTTCACACCGCCAAGGATTGTCTGGAATACAACAAACCGATTCTGGGCATCAATCTGGGTCGAATGGGTTTTTTGGCCACCTGCGAAGTGAACGAGATGCAAGCCAAGCTTACCCGGCTTGCCAAGGGGCAGTTTCAATGCGATAAGCGCATGCTTTTGAACGCTATTGTGGATGATGATGTGTCCCACGCACAAACCGCTTTAAATGATGTGGTTATTTACAAAGGGCATCGGCTTCAGACCATTGATTTTAACATCTACTGCGATGCCATTCTGGTGAATCATTGTTCCGGTGATGGTGTGATTGTTTCTACACCAACCGGGTCTACTGCCTATTCGCTTTCCGCCGGGGGACCGATTCTGGACGCACATATCGAAGGTATCGTGGTCAGCATGATCTGCGCTCACAGTCTGCATCAGCCATCCATGGTTTTTGCAGCTGACCGTTGCATCCGCATTGAAGTGAATGCAAAAGGGCGAAACGAGATTTTCATCAGCACGGATGGGGAAGAGGAACGCTCTCTGCGGGACGGAGGTCATGTGGAAGTGGAGCTTTCCCGCCAAAGTATTCGTCTGGTCACCTTTAGCCTGGCTGATCAGTTTGACGCTATCGACAGAAAATTACGAGGGAGGTAACGCCGGTGAAAGGTGAACGCCATAATAAAATTCTTGAATTGATCCAGCAACATGCAATCGACCGGCAGGAGGATCTGCTGCGCTATTTGAAGGATGCCGGCTTCCAGGTCACGCAGGCCACGGTATCCCGAGACATCCGGGAACTGCACCTGGTGAAAGTTGCAGCGGGCGGCGGACAGTATCGTTATGTATCCGCAGCTGCAGCCAGCAGCCAGCAGGTGCATTCTCCTGGCCGGTTTGAAATGATCTTTCGGGAGTCTGTGCTTAAAATCGACTATGCAGGTCACACCGTTCTGGTCAAATGCTTTTCGGGCATGGCCAACGCTGCCTGTGAGCTGTTTGATTCCATGAAATGGGAGGAAGAGGTTGTTGGCACCCTTTCCGGCGACGATACCTTCCTGATCTTGATGCGCACTGAGGCAGATGCTCAGCACCTGTGCCAGACCCTGAGTCAGTACGTGGCCAAACGCTGAGCAGAACGCAATCACAGGAAGGATTGATCAGGCTCAATGTTAACCTCATTACGAATCGAAAATGTTGCGGTAATTGAAAAAGTTCAGGTACAGTTCACCGCCGGACTGAATGTTCTGACCGGCGAAACCGGTGCCGGTAAATCGATTCTGATCGATTCCATCAGCGCCATTCTGGGCAACCGGATTAGCCGTGATCTGGTGCGTACCGGTGCGCCGAAAGCCTGTATCTGGGCCACCTTTGATCAGTTGCCCAAACAGGTGAAGATGCAGCTGGAGCAGGCCGGTTATGATGCAGGCGAAGAGCTGCTGATCTACCGCGAAATCACTGCGGAAGGGAAAAGCCATTGTCGCATCAATGGTATGCCCGCCACTGTATCGGTCCTTCGGGATATTACCGCCGGGTTGATCAACATCCACGGCCAGCACGATAGCCAGGGGCTGACCGACCCCGCGAAGCATCTGGGAATTCTGGATGCTTTTGCACAGAACCAAAATGAATTCAACGCCTACCGTAAGGTGTATAAAGAGCTTATTGCGGTGAAGCGGCAGGCTGATGCACTGCAGTTGGATGAAGCCGAAAAGCAGCGAAAGATGGAGCTCTTGCGTTTTCAGTTGAATGAGATTGAGGATGCCGCCTTGCAGATTGGTGAAGAAGAGCGCCTTATTTCCCGACGCCAGATTGTTTCCCATGCGCAAACCATCCTGGAGCAGATTGCTTCGGCTCACAGTGCGCTTTCCGGTGGAGATGAATTCTCCGGTGCAGCCGACCTGTTGGGAGGCGCCAACGGTTCGCTGGAGCAGGCCGCTGTTCTGGACGAATCCCTGCAGCCTCTGCAGGAGCGTTTGGCAGACCTTTATTACAGCGCCCGGGAGCTTGCAGTAGATCTGGCTTCCCGGCTGGATGACTATGGCTTTGACCCGGCTGAACTTGACCAGCTGGAGCAGCGTTTGGATACCATCTACCGGCTGAAGAACAAATATGGGGCCGATTCTGTGGAGGAACTTCTGCACATGGCAGAGAAATCCCGCGAGGAACTGGAACACATTGAGCGTGCAGACGAAACGCTGGAACAGCTGAACCAACAGAAGCAGGCTTTGTACAAGGAAGCCAAGCTTCTGGCTGAAAAACTCACCCAGACCCGTCTGAATTCGTTTGAGCGAATGGAACAACAGCTGGTGGAAGCCTGCACCTTCCTGAATATGCCCGGCACTCGTTTTGTATTGCAGCACAGTCGGGGACCTTTGGCCGGGTCCGGTCAGGATTCGGTGGAATTCTACATTTCTACCAACCTGGGCGAAGCGCCAAAGCCGCTGGCAAAAATCGCATCCGGTGGCGAGCTTTCCCGTATCATGCTGGCACTGAAGAGCGCACTGGCAGAAAAGGACGCCATCCCCACTGTTATTTACGATGAGATCGACACCGGTGTTTCCGGTCTTGCCGCCGGGCGAATCGGCGAAAAGCTTCGCCAGACCTCCAAGGGTCGGCAGGTGCTGTGCATCACCCATACCGCACAGATCGCCGCACTGGCCACCAGCCATCTGCTGATTCAGAAAAACGTGGAAGGGCAGCGCACCTTTACCCAGATTCACCCGCTGGACCAGGCAGGTCGCGTACAGGAGCTGGCACGCATCATTTCCGGCGACCACATCACCGATCTGAGCCTGGCCAACGCCCGGGAAATGCTGTCGCTCTAACCCTTGACAACGCAAATGCTTTGCGCTATACTGCTAAATATCAAATGCAACGCCGGGAAAAAGTAATTGCTCCGTTTGCGGCACAGAGAAGCTCTGGTTGGTGAAAAGGGCAGCGCAGCAAGCAATGAATACCTCCCTGAGCAGCAGGCTGAACACCCTGTGGCAAGTAGGCTGTGCCGTGTGCGCCCGTTACCGCGCAGGAGTGTGCTTTTTGCACTCCGCAAGGCCCGTTTTCGCGAGAAGCGGGCGAACAGAGGTGGTACCGCGATTTTTCGCCCTCTGCCAAATTCAATTTTGGCAGAGGGCTTTTTCTATGCCTTTTGCCGCAAAGACACAGGAGGAGAATACACATGACTTTGTACGACGAGCTGGTTGCCCGCGGCCTGGTTGCTCAGGTGACCGACGAGGAAGAAATCAAGGACCTGATCAACAATGGTAAGGCTACCTTCTACATCGGCTTTGACCCCACTGCTGATTCTCTGCATGTGGGTCATTTTATGGCCCTGAACCTGATGCGCCGGATGCAGCGTGCGGGCAATCGCCCCATCGCGCTGATCGGCGGTGGCACCGCCATGGTTGGTGACCCTTCCGGCCGTACCGACATGCGCAGCATGATGACCACCGAGACCATCCAGCACAACTGCGAGTGCTTCAAAAAGCAGATGAGCAAGTTCATCGACTTCTCGGACGGCAAAGCTCTGATGCTGAACAACGCCGACTGGCTGATGAAGCTGAACTACATCGAGCTGCTGCGGGAAGTAGGTCCCTGCTTCTCGGTCAATAACATGCTTCGTGCGGAATGCTACAAGCAGCGCATGGAGAAGGGCCTGTCCTTCCTGGAATTCAACTACATGATCATGCAGTCCTACGACTTCTATCACATGTTCCAGGAGCTGGGCTGCAATCTGCAGTGCGGTGGCGACGATCAGTGGTCCAACATGCTGGGCGGTACCGAACTGATCCGCCGCAAGCTGGGCAAGGATGCCTACGCCATGACCATCACTCTGCTGCTCACCTCGGAGGGCAAGAAGATGGGCAAAACCCAGAAGGGCGCTGTATGGCTTGATCCCGAGAAGACCAGCCCCTACGAATTCTATCAGTACTGGCGCAATGTGGATGACGCCGATGTGATCAAGTGCCTGCGCATGCTCACCGATGTTCCCCTGGAGGAGATCGACGCAATGGCTGATTGGGAAGGCAGCCAGCTGAACAAGGCGAAAGAGCTGCTGGCTTTCGAGCTGACCAAGCTGGTTCACAACGAAGAGGAAGCCACCAAGGCACAGGAGACCGCCCGCGGTCTGTTCAGTGGCGCTGCCGACATGGCCAACATGCCCAGCACCACTCTGACCGCCGATCAGCTGCAGGATGGCCGCATCGGCATTCTGGACCTGATGATGGCTGCCAAGCTGGTTCCCAGCAAGCGTGAAGCCCGTCAGCTGATCCAGCAGGGCGGCATTCTGCTGGACGGCGAAAAGGTTTCTGATCCCACTCTTCCCGTTACTGCTGAGCAGCTGGAAAACGGCGTTGTGATCAAGAAGGGCAAAAAGACCTACCACAAGGTTCAGCTGTAAGCGCTGCCTCAGACAACGTAACTTTTTATTAAGAAAGGGCCGGAGCAAAATGCTCCGGCCCTTTCTGTCATTCGCAAATTTTTGATTTACTCGGGAAGCACCAGGAATTCCGAGTCTACATTTTCCTGAAGCATGGATGTAATATAGCTGAGCGAAAAGCCCGGGAAATTACCACGCACACCATGTGCGGAGGCAAGCTCATCGGTATAATCCCGGAGCAGATACATCCGGATATTGGCATAATGTGCGTCATAGTGATTGACCGTCGGATAGAACAACGGCTCTCGAATCACCGTGCTGGCCGTGCCGTCCGGCTGGGTGGTTTTTTCTACTGTGAACGTGAGAATCATCCCCACCATTGTATCGGCCGTGGACTGTGCGTTCAAAAAATTCCCCAGGGAATAGGCCACAAAAGCCTGCCGCCCATCCGCTGCTGTAAGCCACTGCGCAGTCTGCACCACATGGGGATGGGTACCGATGATCACATCGGCACCCCAATCGGCCATTTTCTGCGCCAGATCTTTCTGCGCCTGTGTGACCGAGTGGCTGCCCTCCACACCCCAGTGCACGCTGACCACCACCAGATCCGCCTCGCTGCGGGCTTGCTCCAGAAGCTGCTGCATCACATCCAGCTCACTGGTATAGATCACATGGGAAGGTGCATTGGCAGGTGTATTGATTCCATTGGTATGTTCCGTAAATCCCAGGTAAGCGATTCTTACGCCATCCACTGTCTGAATCACCGGTGCAGTGGCATCATCCGTATACAGCCCGGCGGTTGTCACATCCTCCGGCATAGCAGCCCAGAAGTCCGTGGTTGCCTGCAGGCCCTGCGCGCCTTTATCGTAGGTGTGGTTGTTGGACAGGTTGAACACCCGGAACCCCAGGTCATACAGCTGCCGTCCCATGTCTCCGGGCGTGGAGAAGCACGGATAGGTGCTGGGCTCAAGTGTATCGGTCACCAGTGTTTCCTGGTTGATCCAGTTCACATCAAAATCGCTGAAAAAGGACTTTACATTCTCGTAGCAATAGGAAAAATCATAACCGTCCGCTCCATTTGCCTGTGCTCGCCGTTTTGCCTGCTCATAGATACCATTGTGAATCAGATTGTCACCAGTGGCGGAAAAACGAAGCGTCTGTATCTGCGGGCCGGGCGTTGGGGTAGGGGAGGGAAGTGCTTCCTGCTCCAGCGTTGATTGGGCAAATGCAGGCTGTGCCTCCGTGCTGTTTTGGAAAAACCATACCGCACAAAGCAGCAGGCAGCATATAGAAAGCACCATCAGAACGGCAGCAATCGTACGTTTCATAATAACCTCACAGCAGAGACCGCATCAAATCCTTCATATCGTAAAGACCATTTTTCTGACTGGTGAGAAAAACCGCCGCATTGATCGCGCCATTGGCAAAGACCGCACGAGACCCGGCGCTGTGAGAGAGTGTGATGACCTCATCCGGACCGCAGAACAGAATGTCATGGTCACCCACAATGCTGCCGCCGCGAATCGCATGCAGACCCATCTCGTGGGGATCACGCTTCTGGCGCACGGAATGACGGTCATAAACATAGTGATATCGATTACCAGTGGCTTCATTGATCTCGTCTGCCAGAAGCAGGGCAGTTCCGCTGGGAGCATCCACCTTATTATGATGATGCTTTTCGATGATTTCAATGTCATAGTCCATCCCCAGTGCCTGCGCAGCTTTCTGCGCCAGCTCTGCCAGCAGGTTGATCCCCATGGACATGTTGGCGCTCTTGAAAACCGGAGCTTTTCCCGCGGTCTGCTGAATCAGCTCACCGCATTCCCCATCCAGTCCGGTGGTGCATACCACACAGGCGGTACTGGTGCTCTGGCAATAGCGCAGCATGGATTTGGTGGCCTCGGGGGTGGAGAAATCGATGATCACATCTGCCTTCACGTTCAGCTCCTCCAGGCTGGCCGCCACAGGAATCGGGCCGCTCTGCGCGGAAACATCCACACCGCCTACAATTCGGCAGTCATCCCGCTGAGCAATCAGCTCACACAGCACCTTGCCCATCCGTCCATTGATGCCTTGAATGATAATATCCGTCATTTTTCGTGCTCCCTTTTGTAAAAATGCCCGACGGAAGCGCAGGTGCGGCAAACAGCTTACGCCGTTGCTTCTGCGGCCAGCCGCCGGGCAGAAAAGTTATAAAGTTGTAGTAGGCTTGATCCGAATCAAAGCAGACCAGTATCCCGCAATGTTTTTTCGATTCGGACCAGATTTGCTTCGCTGGGCTCAACCAGGGGCAACCGGCAATCACCGGCATCCCAGCCCAGCATATTCATTGCAGCCTTCACGGGGATCGGGTTCACATCGCAGAACAGCGCACTGCACAGCTCATTGAGCTCCAGCTGCATGGCCGCACTCTCTTTGATTTTGCCGTCAAACCAGAGCTGGCACATCTGGTGCATCTGAGCGGGAGCCACATTGGCGGCCACCGAAATCACACCCTTGCCGCCAACCGAGAGCAGGGGAACCACTTGATCGTCATTGCCGGAATACAGGGGCAGCTCCTCGCCGCACAGCGCGGCGATCCGTACCACCTGGGCAATGTTGCCGCTGGCTTCCTTGAGGCCCCGGATCATGGGATGACGGGAAAGCTCTAGCGCGGTTTCCGGCTGAATGTTCACCCCGGTACGGGATGGTACATTGTAGATGATGGCAGGCAGATCGGTGGAATCCGCAATCGTGAAAAAACTCTTTACAAGCCCGGCCTGACTGGTCTTGTTGTAGTAGGGGGTAACCAGCAGAAGCGCATCCGCACCCCGTGCAGCGGCTTCCTTGGACATCATCACCGCATGGGCAGTATTGTTGGAGCCGGTCCCGGCAATTACCGGAACCCGACCCTGGGCCGCCTCTACCACGCAGCGGATACATTCCAGATGCTCATCATCCTCCAGGGTTGCGGATTCACCCGTGGTCCCACACACGACCAGCGCGTCCGTGCCGCTTTCCACCTGAAATTCAGCCATCTTTTTCAATTCCGCAAAATTCACGGAGCCATCGTCGCACATCGGGGTAATCATGGCAACCGCACTTCCGGTGAAAATAAGCTCTTTCATCGCTGTCATCTCCTTTGTTCAAATCAAATTGGTTCAATCAATCCAGATAGCCCTTGGCCGCCAGCAGCTCTGCCAGCAGCACGCCGCCGCCGGCAGCGCCCCGCAGGGTATTGTGGGAAAGGCATACAAACTTGTAATCATACTGGGTATCTTCGCGCAGACGGCCGATAGATACCGCCATACCGTTTTCCAGGTTCCGGTCCAGCTTGGTCTGCGGGCGGTCGTTTTCCTCAAAATAGTGCAGGAACTGCTTGGGTGCACTGGGCAGCTCCAAACGCTGTGCCTCGCCCTGGAATGCAGCCCACCGCTCCAGAATCTGCTCCTTGGTAGGCTTCTTCTCGAAGCTCATGAACACGGCAGCCATATGGCCGTCGGAAACGGGGATGCGCAGGCACTGGGCAGTGATGGCAGGGGAGGCAGCCTTCACAATACGGTCACCCTCCACATGGCCCCACAACTTCAGAGGCTCCTGTTCGCTCTTCTCCTCCTCGCCACCGATGTAGGGGATGCAGTTATCCACCATCTCCGGCCAGGTCTCAAAGGTCTTACCCGCACCGGAAATTGCCTGATAGGTGCATACCAGCACATTTTTCAGGCCGAACTCTTCCCGCAGGGGATGAAGCGCAGGAACATAGCTCTGCAGCGAGCAATTGGACTTCACGGCAATGAAACCACGGGTGGTGCCCAGGCGGCGGCGCTGGGCCTCGATGATCTGAGCGTGATCGGCGTTGATCTCCGGCACGATCATAGGCACATCATCGGTAAACCGGTTGGCACTGTTGTTGGAAATCACCGGGCATTCTGCCTTGGCGTATGCTTCCTCCAGGGCCTTGATCTCATCCTTCTTCATGTCCACAGCGCAGAATACGAAGTCCACCTTCTGGGCAACTTCTTCCACGTGGGAAGCATCCATCACCACAAGCTTTGCAGCATTCTGCGGCATCGGAGTAGGCATGGCCCAGCGGGCACCGACTGCTTCCTCGTAGGTCTTACCCGCAGAACGGGGAGAGGCAGCCACAACGACCAGCTCGAACCAAGGATGATTCTCCAACAAGGAAACAAACCGCTGACCGACCATTCCGGTGGCGCCAACCACACCAACTTGATACTTTTTCATCGCTTACATCATCCTTTCCGTTTCCCTCCCGGCATTTTCTATTCTATGCCGGCCCCCTTTGGGGTTATATCCGAGCAATTGTGCCGGATATAAAAAAAAACCGGCTTGAAAACCGGCAACGTATGCAATATAATAAATTAGATTGCATAACACATGCACAGCGTTTCTGTGCTTTGTTCTAACTATAGCATTGCCGGCAGGTAATGTCAATGTAAGGAGAGGCAATATTTCTATGCTGAAAAAAGATTTCTGGTTCGACCTGCCGCAGGAACTGATTGCGCAGGAACCCTGCAGCCCCCGCGATGCCGCCCGGCTGATGTGCCTGGACCGTTCCAACGATCAGATCCAGCACCGTATTTTCCGGGATCTGGTGGATCTTCTGGAGCCCGGCGACCTTCTGGTGGTGAACAATTCCAAGGTGTTGCCCGCCCGTCTGATCGGCCAAAAGGAGCACACCGGCGCAGTGTGTGAGCTGCTTCTGCTGCGGCAGGAAAGCAACGACGTTTGGGAGTGCCTGGCGCGCCCCGGTAAACGTCTCAAACCCGGCATGCGCATCCTGTTTGGTGACAGCTCCCTGATTGCCACGATTCAGGAGACCAAAGAGGACGGCAACAAGCTGGTTTCCTTCGAGTACAACACCCAGACCCTTTATGAAAAGCTGGACGAGTTCGGCAAGATGCCGCTTCCTCCTTATATTACCAAGCAGCTGGAGGATCAAAGTCAGTACCAGACCGTATACGCCAAGGAACTGGGCAGTGCAGCGGCACCTACCGCAGGTCTGCATTTCACCCCGGAACTGATGCAGAAGCTGAAGGAGAAGGGGATCGGCATCACTGAGGTTACCCTGCATGTGGGCCTTGGTACCTTCCGCCCGGTCAAGGAGGACGAGATTGAGGATCACCTGATGCACTCGGAGTGGTACAGTGTGAGTGAGGAGACCGCTCGACTCATCAATGAAACCAAGGAAGCCGGTCACCGAGTTATTGCCGTCGGCACCACCAGCTGCCGCACTCTGGAATCGGTGGCTGCCAAATACGGCAAAATCCAGGCCTGCAGCGGTGACACCAGCATCTTCCTGTATCCCGGCTGTAAGTTCCTGTGTCTGGATGGCCTGATTACCAATTTCCATCTGCCGGAAAGCACCCTGATCATGCTGGTCAGCGCCTTTTACGGCTACGACAAAACCATGGCAGCCTACAAGACCGCTGTGGAGCAGCGTTACCGCTTTTTCAGCTTTGGCGATGCCATGCTGATTCTTTGATTGTATAACTTATTCAGAAAGGAGCTCGGTTTATGCCCTATCGCTTGCTGAAAACCGAACACAACGCCCGGCGGGGCGAATTCGAAACCGTTCACGGCACCGTTCAGACCCCCGCATTCATGAACGTTGCCACGGCAGCCGCCATCAAAGGTGGTCTGAGCGCGTTCGATCTGAAAGACATCCATTGTCAGGTCATGCTGTGCAATACCTACCATCTGCATCTACGGCCCGGCGATAAGCTGGTAGCCGAGATGGGCGGTCTGCACAAGTTCACCCGCTGGGATGGTCCGATCCTCACCGACAGCGGCGGATTCCAGGTATTCAGCCTTTCCAAGCTGCGCAAAATCACCGAGGAGGGCGTTACCTTCAACTCCCATCTGGACGGCCATAAGATCTTTATGGGTCCGGAGGAAAGCATGCAGATCCAGGCCAACCTGGGTTCCACCATTGCGATGGCCTTTGATGAATGCGTAGAAAACCCGGCGGAGTATAAATACTCCAAGGCCAGCTGTGATCGTACTGTCCGCTGGCTCAAGCGCTGCAAGGCTGAAATGGAGCGCCTGAAGCGGGAAGGCTTGGCAGTCAACCCGGATCAGATGCTGTTTGGCATCAACCAGGGCTGCACCTATGAAGACCTGCGTGTGGAACACATGAAGCAGATTGCCGAGCTGGATCTGGATGGCTATGCCATTGGTGGACTGGCTGTAGGTGAACCCGCCGAGGATATGTATCGCATCATCTCTGCGGTAGAGCCTCACATGCCCAAGGATAAGATTCGCTACCTGATGGGTGTGGGCACTCCCGGCAACATCATCGAAGCGGTTTCCCGCGGTGTTGACCTGTTCGACTGCGTCATGCCCAGCCGCAATGCTCGCCACGGTCATCTGAACACCTGGAGCGGCATCATCAACATCAAAAACCTGAAGTACCAGAAGGACGAAAGCCCCATTGATCCGGAATGCGATTGCCCGGTCTGCCGCAACTTCAGCCGCGCTTATCTGCGCCACCTGTTCAAGGCGGATGAGATGCTGGGCATGCGCCTCGGTGTGATGCACAACCTGTATTTCTACAACCGGCTGATGGAGCGCATCCGTCAGGCTCTGGACGAAGGTAACTTCCAGGAATTCCATGACCGTTATGTGACCCTGCTGGATACCCGCATCTGACCAAATCTTCCCGTCCACAGGCTTGCATATCCGCTCGTTATCCGCTATAATAAACTTATTCGATTGAATTCGAGAGGAGTTTACAAACACATGGCACTGAATCTTTTGAGCACTTCCACCGACGCAATTTCCTTCTATAGCCCGTTCATCATGATCCTGGTCATGGTGCTGTTCATGTGGCTGTTCATCTACCGGCCCCAGAAGAAGCAGCAGCAGAAAGAGACCGAGATGCGCAACTCTCTGGAGATCGGCGATGAGGTTACCACCATCGGCGGTATCGTTGGCCGCGTGGTTGCCATCAAAGAGGACACCTTCGTTCTGGAGACCGGCAGCGATCGCACTAAGATCCGTTTCCGCCGTGCTGCGATCCAGTCCATCGAGAAGCTGAACATGGAAGCTACTCAGACTTCTTCCAAGTAAGCACGCATATAAAAACACCCTCTGCATAGAAATAGTGCAGGGGGTGTTTTTTCTATGCAAAAACGGACATCTGCTGAACACGCAGGCAAACAATTGCTGTTTTCCATCCTTTTTTCTGCAGGAACCGGTGCATTTGTCTGCGCCGGGGCACTTTGTTTTTTGGCCAAAATGATCGTTGCCGCGCAGCCATCCGCCTGGTGGGCAATTCCCATGTCCGCCATTGCCGTTATGGCGGGCTGCTTTGTAAGCGGATACTTTCTGGCCCGGCGGATAGGGCAGAATGGTCTGTTCTGCGGGCTGTGCTGTGGGCTTTTTTTCTTTTTGATCTTCCTTCTCGCTGCAATGTTAAACGGCAGCTATGAGTATACCGCTTTTGCCGCCATCAAATGCGTGTGCTACAGCCTTGCAGGTGCTTTGGGCGGATATGTCGGCTTACTTTCCAGCGAGCGCACAAAACGAAAAATGCATGCTGTGCGCTAATAAAAAGAACCAGGGTGATTGCCCTGGTTCTTTTTATTGAATCCACCGCATAAAATAGTCCCAAAGAAATTGTAAAGAGGGACAAGCTTATGTGGACGTATCGAAATGAACAGGCATCCAATTCCGCAGCAATCGCAAATTCATCTGCACACACTTCTGCGAAAGCACCTTTCTCCGAAAAGGCATTCCAAAAAGGCTCTCACATCCCGGTAATGACCATCGAAAAAGCTTCACGTTCTCAACGTGCTATTCGTCCCCAAAAGCGATTCGGAGCGTTTGCGTTTGGGGCACTGGTATACCTGACCGGCGTGCTGCTGGGCTCTCTCTGGCGCCCTGATCCAGACAGCTGGCTGTGGAACTATGCCCAGCACTATGTGGAGCTTCAAATCACCCGGCATCTGGAGCATCAGGTCACTCCGATCTTCTGTGCACAATTTCTGGCATTGCTGCTCCAGTTGATGCTGACCGCTCTGGCCGGCTTCTGTGTGTTCGGCGTCGCACTGCTGCCCGTACTCATCCTTTTAAAAGGAATTGGGGTAGGCTTTTTCACCGCCTGCCTGTATCTAGAATATGGTCTCGCGCAGGGAGCCGGCATGGAGCTCCTTCTTTTCTTTTTTCCGCAGCTTCTGGGGCTGTTTCTGCTGCTCAGTCAAAGTACTGCTGCGTGGCACCTTTCCCGTGAGCTTCTGGCCGTGTGTATACATAACCGGGGTACTCGACCCTTAACGGAAAGCAAACGCGTTTTAAGCAGGCTTCTGCTTTGCTGCTGTGCCTCTTTGTTGCCCTGTATTCTTTCCTGTATATGCTCCGTTCTTTTTGCCGGATTATTCCTGGCCTGACAGCTCATCCTCCAGCTCTTCAAACAGCTCCGGAACCTCCGGCACGTCGGGCTCATCCTCAAGCTCTTCCTGCGGCATAGGCATATCCTTTTTCTGGGTAAATTCCACACGGGAAAGGGGAGTTGAGCTGGCAGCCGTGCGCAGCTTTTCCGTGTTGATGTGCGTGTAGATTTCCGTGGTGGAAACATGCTCGTGGCCCAGAATCTCTTTCAACTCCAGCATATCCACATTACCATGACGGTACATCAGCGTTGCTGCGGTATGCCGTAGTTTATGCGGTGAATAGCCTTTACCGGAAAGCCCGGCCAGCTTCAGGCAGCGCTCCACGATCTGCTCCACACGCCGCGCACCAATGCGTTTTCCGGTTCTGCGGGATACAAAAAGCGCATCTTTATCCTGAAGATTCATCAGCTTTGCCCGGGCGGCACAGTATCGTTCCAGTGCATGAACGCACGCCTGATTCAGATACACCAGCCGTTCTTTGTTGCCTTTGCCCACGATTCTGATGGTATCCTCCTGAAAATCACTCATGTTGATGCCCACCAGCTCCACCAAACGCATGCCGCAATTGAGAAAAAGGGTGATGATGCAGTAATCCCGTTCATAAAAGTCGCTTTGTATGTTTTTTAACAATTCCATACTTTCTTCCAGCGACAGATACTTCGGTAGCGCACGCTTGGTCGTGGGTACCGATACATCCTTCGCCGGATCATTGCTCAGCCGGTTGGCCTTAACCGTAAGGAAACGGTAAAGGCTCTTCACGGCGCTGAGCTTGCGCGCCCGGGCTGCTGGTTCGTTGAGCCGCTCATTTTTCAGAAAATACAGGTATTCATAGATGTCGCTGGTAGTAATGGAGCCGATGAAATCCAAATCCAGGCCGGATATATTGATCTCGTCAAAATCCGTATCCGGGGCCAAACCGCGATAACGCATCATGAAACGGAAAAAGGTACGAAGATCAATGTAGTAGCCATTGACTGTGCGCGGCGAGCGATTCAGAATTGCGCCGAGATAATTCAAAAAGTCCCGAACATCCCGCGGAATATCATCATACGGCGCATGACGATTTGGATGAAGCGGATTGATGTAAGTGCTCATAAGATAATCACATCCCAAAGTAAACTGACCATATTATTATAACAGAAACATTTGAATTTGTTTTTCATAAAAACAATGATTTTGCATCCAATTAATGCAACAGTCTGCAAACGGCCAATCTGAGCGTCGACGGCTCAGAACGGACCTAACCACAAGAAGCACCGCTTTTTCGCTCCCCTCTATTTCGCTAAATTTGCATTTAGCGAAATACTATGTGAGCCAAAAATATAGGCCCCTGCCCTGCATCTCCCGCAGGCTCTGGCCCGTCGCTGTCTTTAACCATACTTGCTGTCAGTCCCTCAAGTTTCTAAATTGATTTTTTGTTTCAGTGGCGCCGGCAATACATATCTGCATTCCGGCGCCGCTGATTCTTTTTGTTATTTAATTGCCTGAATGGCATCCCGGATATACGAAACGCCGACCAGCTCCATATCCGAAAACTCACTGAGCTCCAGCTGCTTCAAGCTGTGCTTCGGCACGATGGCTTTCGTAAAACCGATTCGCTGTGCCTCCCTCAGCCGGTTTTCCAGAAACGTTACGTTGCGGATTTCTCCGGCCAGACCAACCTCGCCGATGGCGATGGTCTTATCCCCAATGGGCTTGTCCATCAGCGCCGAAGCCATTGCCAAACAGACCGCAAGATCACAGGCCGTCTCATTCAGATCCAAACCGCCCACAATATTGATGTAGACGTCCAGATTCGCAAAGAAGTACCCTGCCCGCTTTTCCAGTACCGCAAGCAACAGATTTGTCCGGTTGAAATCAAAGCCACTGGCGGCACGGCGCGGCGTGCCGAATCCGCTTTTCGTTACAAGGGCCTGTACCTCGCTCAGAATGGGCCTGGTGCCTTCCATGGTACAGGCAACGCAGTTTCCGCTGATGCCCAACGGACGGCCATCCAGAAGCAGCTGAGAGGGGTTCTCGATCTCAGTCAGACCGGTTCCCGTCATATCAAACATACCGATCTCGTTAGTGGAGCCATAGCGGTTTTTTACGCCCCGCAGAATTCGATACGGAAGGGTCTTATCCCCTTCGAAATATAGCACGGTATCCACGATGTGTTCCATGACCTTGGGGCCTGCAATTGCGCCATCCTTGTTTACGTGACCCACAATGAAAGTCGGGATCTCGCAGCTCTTTGCCACAGCCAGCAATCTGGCGGAGCATTCCTTCACCTGAGAAACACTGCCCGCAGACGAAGATACATCTGAGCAGTGCATTGTCTGGATGGAGTCGATCACCACCAGATCCGGACGCATCTGTTCTATCAGCCCACAAATCTCATCAATCTCTGTCTCTGCCACCAGACTGATGTTTTCCTGGGCAACACGCAGCCGGTTGGCACGCAGCTTGATCTGGCGGGTGGATTCCTCGCCGGTCACATACAAAACATGGTGGCTGCCAGAAATCGCACCGCACAGCTGCAGGAGCAAAGTGGATTTACCCGCGCCGGGCTCACCGCCCAGCAGAACCACACTGCCCAGAACGATACCACCGCCCAGAACCCGGTCCAGCTCATGAATTCCGGTTACAATGCGGCTTTTTTCCTCATCGGTGCTGATATCCGCCAGGCGGTCCGCCTTGAGGGAGGTTTGTCCCTGCACACGGCCGGTCGCCACACTTGCGCTTCGCTTTGACGCTGTGGATTTGCTTTCCACCATGACCACATCCTCGGTCATGGTATTCCATTCACCGCAGGAGGGGCAGCGCCCCATCCAGCGGGGACTGGTTTCCCCACAGTTGGAGCAGACATAAATGGATTTCAGTTTACCATCCTTCATTTGCCGGTATTCCCTCTCTGCTTAATATCCGAACACACCTTCCAGGGATTCATCCTGATCGATCCAGTCCTGCACCTCAATCACCCGATATTCATCCTTGGTGTCACGAATATAGACCCGCTCAATGCCCGCGTTGATGATCATTCGCTTACACATGGAACAACTGTTAGCGCTTTGTACATAGTCTTTGGTGGCCATATCGATGCCCACCAGATACAGCTGACTGCCCAGCATCTTATCGCGAGGCGCACTGATGATCGCGTTCGCTTCCGCATGTACACTGCGGCAGACCTCATAGCGCTCTCCACGGGGAATCTGAAGCTTCTGGCGGATGCACACGTTCAGATCGCTGCAGTTCTTTCTGCCTCGGGGAGCACCCACATAACCGGTGGAGATCACCTCGTCGTTTTTTACGATCACTGCACCGTAATTCCGACGCAGGCAGGTCCCTCGCTGCAAAACGATCTCTGCAAGATCCAGATAGTAATTGATTTTATCGCGGCGCTCCATTGGCAACCCCTCCCCAATTTATTTAATAGTAGTATTATAGCATAGCTGCCAGTCGGTTAAAAGCACCGGCAGACCAAACCTCTTTTTGCAGGCAACAAAAAATCCCGGCTGCAACTGCAACCGGGATCTCCTGGAGGTGCTGACCAGATTTGAACTGGTGAATGAAGGTTTTGCAGACCTTTGCCTTACCACTTGGCCACAGCACCAAAAAAATGGAGCGGCTTACGAGG
>NZ_JAGHKE010000013.1:0-32063 GCF_017889395.1 Allofournierella sp.
AGAACCAGAAACTTAATATGCATGCACTTCTAGCTCAGTTGGTAGAGCAGCTGACTCTTAATCAGCGGGCCCAGGGTTCGAGTCCCTGGAAGTGCACCAAAAGAAGCGAGCATCGAAAGATGCTCGCTTTTCTTTTGGTCCACTTCCCCCCTTTGGGGGCGGCTTCACCGTTCGCGCTGATGGCGCTCCGGTTCAGCTCGCAGGAACTCTCAGGCTAAAAAACATGCCGCCGGCATGTTGTTCTTAACGCCTTCGTCTAGAAGTGCACCACAAAATGGGAAACGTAAACGAAACAGGTAGCTGCGTTCTCCCGGTGCCATACATATAAATAATAAAACCCATTCATTTGATCACATGGAAAGGATCGAATCAATGGGTTTTAAAGCGAAAACACGCTTATTCAATTACTCTTCGATGGAAACGCCCAATTTTTCGGCAATCTCGTTCAGCTTCATGCCGGATTTCTGGGCTTTGGAGACCAGAGACTTGATCTGCTGTGCTTTGGTTTTGCGGCGCACGCGCTTTTTCGGTGTGAGCAGATCCTGTTTACGGGCCTGCAGCTTGCGGATCTTCTCATTGATCGAGGCAATTTTGTCGTCGAATTTTTCCACGGCTTCGGCCTTTTTCGCCTCTACATCCTGAATCGAATCATTGAGCTCGGCGATTTGCAGATCCAGATCATTGGCGATCTGCTCAGAGGTGCGGCGTACTCGCTTTTGTTCAGACATGGCATACAACTCCTTACCATTTTATAGTGTCTTTATCGTAGCATATGCCGATAAAACTAACAAGAGTATTTTGTCTGAATTTTTGGAAAACACAAAAGTAACACAAAATTCGTTATAAAACGTTTTTCAAAAAACACGTTAGAAGATAAGCGGTTTTATTAATGGCAATTTTAAAGACCTTGCATCAAAAACTGGAAATAAAAACCGCTTCCCCCAGCTTCTTTATAAAGAAGGTAAAACCTTCCATAAAAGGCGGGGAAGCGGTAAAAGATGTTGGACGGATGTAAAATCAGAACAGATCGTCGTCGGTGTCGTAAACAGAAATATACGAAGGGGCGTGCTCCTGCTTGAGCAGGGCAATGCCCAGTGCAGCGCCGGCAAGCGCGAAAATCAAAGCTAAAATTTTAACAAGCAGTTTCATCGGGAAACCCTCCTTTAAATAATGCGGGATGTTGCTTTTAGTATAGCATAAAGCGGTTGGCGCGTGCAAACCATTTTATGGGGAAAAACAGCAAAAATACAAAGAAGATGGGTTACAGAATCGTAATCCATGTTGACTTGAATCCATAAAGGAATTAGAATATTCTAGAGCGGGTGCGCCATGCTGTGGTTCGTAGATGCGCCCCGTAGATTGTATGAAATGGGGGAACGTTCAATCCATGTTGAAAAAGCTGAAACGTGCGGCGCTCGGCGCCGGCGTGCCGCATGAGAAGGGAACTGCCACCCTGGCCACGGTGAAGATGCCTGTGCCCAGCAAGGTTGTTCTGCCCATGCAGCAGCACATCGGCGCACCTTGTACGCCGGTGGTCAAGAAGGGTGACACCGTAATGGTGGGTACCCTGGTCGGCAAAGCGGAAGGCTTTGTGAGCGCAAATATTTACTCCGGCGTGTCCGGCACGGTAGCCGCGGTGGACACCGTGCATATTTCCAACGGCACCAGCGTACCGGCTGTTGTGATCACGCCCGACGGTCAGCAGACCGTTGATCCCGCTGTGAAGGCTCCGGTGGTGACCGATAAGGCCAGCTTCATTGAGGCGATTCAGGCTTGCGGTCTGGTGGGCCTGGGCGGCGCCGGCTTCCCCACTGCAGTGAAGCTGAGCCCCAAGGCTCCGGTGGATACCCTGGTGATCAATGCGGCGGAGTGCGAGCCCTATCTGACTGCTGACACCCGCGAGATGCTGGAGAACGGCGAGACCATCGCCTCCGGCATCAAGGCCGTGATGAAATATCTGGAAATCAAGAATTGTGTGATCGGCA
Organism: Allofournierella sp.; assembly: GCF_017889395.1. NCBI lineage: Bacteria > Bacillati > Bacillota > Clostridia > Eubacteriales > Oscillospiraceae > Allofournierella > Allofournierella sp. The sequence goes on from NZ_JAGHKE010000013.1 coordinate 1,986, forward strand.
TCGAGCGCAACAAGCCCGAGTGCGTGAGCGCTATGAATCAGCTGTTCAGCGGTGAGGCCGGTGTGACCGTGAAGGTCCTGCCCAACCGCTACCCGCAGGGCGCCGAGAAGGTGCTCATCGAGAAGACCACCGGTCGTGAAGTGCCCCAGGGCGGTCTGCCCAGCGATGCGGGTGTGATCGTGCTGAACGTGACCACCGTGTCCACCATCGGCAAGTTCCTGGCCACCGGTATGCCTCTGGTGACCAAGCGCCTGACCGTGAACGGCGACGCCATCAAGGAGCCCAAGAATGTGGAAGCCATCATCGGCACCCCCCTGCGCGAGGTGCTGGATTTCTGCGGCCTGAAAGAGGGCGTGACCGTTGCCAAGCTGATCAGCGGCGGCCCCATGATGGGTGTTGCGCTGCCGGACGCTGATGAGCCGGTTCTGAAGCAGAACAACGGCGTGCTGGCCTTCAGCGAAAAGATGGCCACTCTGCCCGCCGCGGGTCCCTGCATCCGCTGCGGCCGCTGCATCGAGGCCTGCCCCATGGGCCTGGCTCCCGTGCAGATCGCCGGTGCCTTCAATAAGAAGAACACTGAGGAGCTGAACAAGCTGTGCGTGGACCTGTGCATGCTGTGCGGCACCTGCAGCTATGTCTGCCCCGCCAAGCGCCCGGTCACTCAGACCATGGGCCTGGCCAAAGAATTTGCCAAGAAGGAGGCAAAGAAATAAATGGAAAACCGTTATATGGTCACTGCCTCCCCCCACATTGTGGATCGTTCCTCCACCCGTGGGCTGATGGGCAATGTGATTATCGCTCTGCTGCCCTGTGTGGTTGCCAGTGCGTGGATCTTCGGCCTGCGCGCTCTGCTGGTGATCGGTGTTACCACCGCCGCCTGCGTGGGCTTTGAGTACCTGTATTGCCTGCTGATGAAAAAGCCGAACCCCGTGGGCGATCTGTCCGCCGTGGTTACCGGCATTATCCTGGCTCTGAATATGCCCGTGAGCATGCCCCTGTGGATCGCCATTGTGGGTGCGTTCATCGCGATCGTTGTGACCAAGCAGCTGTTCGGCGGCCTGGGCTTCAACTTTGTGAACCCCGCTCTGGTGGGCCGCATTGTGCTGTTCACCGGCTTTGCTTCCCGCATGACCACCTGGACCTTCACCACCCGCATGGAGCAGACCCTGAGCGGTATCGATGCCGCTGCCAGCGCCACTCCCCTGCAGGTGGTGGATGCTGCCGGTAACTCTCTGCTGGGCCAGTACCCCATCATGGACCTGTTCCTGGGTCAGCATGGCGGCGTGCTGGGCGAGACCTGCGCCCTGGCCATCCTGATCGGCTTCGTGTGGCTGGTTGCCACCCGCACCATCAGCCCGGCCATCCCCGTGACCTACGTGGCCACCGTGGCGGTCATCAGCGCTCTGGCGGGCAAGCCCGTTCTGGCTGAGCTGCTGGCCGGCGGCCTGCTGTTCGGCGCTGTGTTCATGGCTACCGATTATGTGACCAGCCCCTTCACTCTGAAGGGTAAGATCGTGTTCGGCTTGGGCCTGGGCATCATCACCTGCGGCATCCGCTACTGGGCAAACATGGCCGAGGGCGTTTCCTATGCCATCCTGTTCATGAATCTGCTGGTTCCCTACATCAATGATCTGACCCGCCAGAAACCCCTGGGCGCGAAGAAGAAAGGGGCGTAAAAGGCATGAAAAACAATAACATGTGGGAAAACTTCCTGAAACCCGTTGTGGTTCTGGTTGTGATCTGCATCGTGGCCAGCGCTGCGCTGGCCGGCACCAACCAGCTGACGGCTCCCATCATCAAGGCGCAGGAGGAAGCTGCTGCCAATGCCGCTTATCTGGAGGTTCTGCCTGAGGCCGACGGCTTTGAGGAGATCACCGACTTCCAGTCCAGCAATGTGACCAAGGCCCTGAAGGCCACCAACGGCGCCGGCTGGGTCATCCAGGCCTACGGCAAGGGCTTCGGCGGCGACGTGCCTGTGGTTGTTGCCTTCGACAGCGAGGGCACCATTCTGAAGGTGAAGTTCATGGAGAACAGCGAGACCGCCGGCTTCGGCCAGAAGCTCGCTGACCCCGCTGATGCCGACGGCCAGAAGCTGGCCGAGAGCTTTGTGGGCAAGAGCGGCACCCTGGAAGCGGGCGACGTGGATATGATCAGCGGCGTAACCGTTTCCTCCAAGGCTGCGCTGTCTGCTGTGAACTCCGCTGTGAACTGCTTCAACGAGGTCGCTCTGGGCCAGGCTGCGGTTGTGGAAGAGGAGCAGCTGACTCCCGACCAGGCTCTGGAGAGCATGGAGCTGACCGAGATCGAGATCCCCGAGGGCCTGACCGGCGCCTGGGAGACCGCCAACGGCACCACCGTGCTGCGCACCGAGGCCAATGGCTATGAATACGAGACTGCTCCCATGGATGTTCTGGTAGAGCTGGACGCTGACGGCAACATCCTGAACGTTTGGGTCGGCACCGATGGCCAGACCGCCGGTATCGGCGATCAGGCGGGCGGCGCTGAGTACCTGAACCAGTACAAGGGTGTGCTGGGCGAGGCTGGCCTGGACGGCGTGGATACCATTTCCGGCGCTACCCAGTCCACCCGTGGCGTGAAGAAGGGCGTGCGCAAGTGCATCCAGGCATTTGTTGCCATGTACCCTGACTGCGCTGCCGCCACCGCGGTTGCTCCCGAGGGCGGCGATGCTGAGAGCGAAGCCGCTTCCAGCGAGGCCGCTGTGGAGACCGTTACCCTGAGCGATGAGGCCTGCAAGGCCGTTCTGCCCGACGCCACCACCTTTGAGGCGGTGGAATCCGCCACCAGCGGCGTACAGGCTGCTGTGAAGGCCGACACCGGCTGGGTCATCCAGGCCAGTGCCAAGGGATTCGGCGGCCAGGTGCCCGTGATCGTGGGTCTGGACGCTGACGGTGCCATCGTGGGCGTAAGCTTCCCCAAGAACAGCGAAACCGATGGTTTCGGTGCAAAGCTGTATCAGGAAGGCAATGAAGAAGCTGTTGCTCTGGCCGCCAGCCTGGTGGGCAAGAGCGGTGAGGTCGCCATCGGCGACGTGGATGCCATCTCCGGCGCCACCATCTCCTCCAAGGCGGTCGTTGAGGCCGTGAACACTGCTCTGAGCTGCTACAACGAGGTGGCTCTGGGCCAGGCTCCCGCTGCTGACGAGGGCGGCGAGGGCACCGACCTGAGCGCCATGAGCGCCGAGGAAGCCCGCGCTGCGCTGGCTCCCGGGGCCACTCTGACCCAGATCACTGCTCCCGAAGGCCTGACTGACGCCTGGCAGGGCGACGACGGCAGCTATGTGCTGTACGCCGAGGATAAGGGCTACGAGTACTCCACCAAGCCCCTGAACGTGGCGGTTGGCTTTGATGCAAACGGCGCCATCACCGGCGTGTGGGTGGATGTATCCGGTCAGACCGCCGGCATCGGCGATCAGGCCGCCGGCGCGGACTACCTGGGCCAGTACACCGGCATCACCGATGAGGCCGGTCTGGATGGCGTGGATACCATCGCCGGCGCCACCGAGTCCACTCGCGGCGTGAAAAAGGCAGTGCGCAAGTGCATTCAGGCGTATGCCGCGGGCCTTGCGTCTTGATAGGGAGGCTGTGAATTCATGAATAAAGTTCAGATCTTTACCAACGGCCTCGTGAAGGAGAACCCGGTTCTGCGCTTGGTTCTGGGCACCTGCCCCACGCTGGCTGTTACCACCATGGCCTTCAACGGCCTGGGCATGGGCATTGCAGCTACCTTCGTGCTGTTCTGCTCCAACATTGCGATCTCGCTGCTGCGCAACGTGATCCCCGACAAGGTGCGCCTGCCGGCTTATATCACCGTCATCGCCACCTTCGTTTCCATCGTGCAGATGCTGGTCAAGGCTTACGTTCCCGCTCTGGATAAGTCCCTGGGCGTGTTCCTGCCCCTGATCGTTGTGAACTGCATCATCCTGGGCCGTGCCGAGATGTTCGCTTCCAAGAACAAGCCTCTGGACTCCGCCCTGGACGGCCTGGGCATGGGCCTGGGCTTCACCCTGACTCTGGTGCTCATGGGCTCCATCCGTGAGATCCTGGGCTCCGGCACCTGGTTCGGCATGACCGTGATCCCCGCATCCATCGACCGGTTCACCTTCATGACCACGCCCGCCGGCGGCTTCTTCACCTTCGGCTGCCTGATGGCCCTGGTGATCTTCATCGAAAACAAGACCGGCAACAAAAAAGAGCGTAGCATCGGCTGTGAGGGCTGCCCCTCCAAGAGCGTCTGCGGCGCGAAAGGGGGCTGTGAATAATGGCTGCTCGTTTAGCTGCTATTTTCTTCACCATGATCCTGGTGGACAACTATGTCCTGGTTAAGTTCCTGGGCATCTGTCCGTTCCTGGGCGTATCCAAAAAGCTCAACTCTGCCTTCGGCATGAGCTGCGCTGTTATCTTTGTTATGACCCTGGCCACTGCGGTGACCTGGCCCATCCAGAACTTCCTGCTCACCCCGGTGGACGCGGAAGGCAACCTGAAATGGGATCTGGGCTACCTGCAGACCATCGTGTTCATCCTGGTGATCGCCGTGCTGGTTCAGCTGGTTGAGATCATCATGAAGAAGTACATGCCTCCCCTGCACAAGGCTCTGGGCGTGTATCTGCCTCTGATCACCACCAACTGCGCTGTTCTGGGCGTGACCGTGCTGAACATCGACAACGGCTACAACTTCGTGGAGTCCATCGTCTGCGCCCTGGGCGCGGGCTTCGGCTTCATGCTGGCCATGGTCATCTTCTCCGGCGTGCGCAAGCGCCTGGAGGATGCTCAGCCCCCCAAGTGCTTTGAAGGCCTGCCCATCACTCTGGTGGCGGCTTCCGCCACTGCCCTGAGCTTCGGCGGCTTCGGCGGTTTGATCGAAAACATCTTTGGTGCAATTTAAAAGGAGGCCGGGAATATGTCTATTGCAATGGCGATTGCCATCGTTTCTGTTGTCGGCCTGCTGGGCGCCATCATTCTGGTGCTGGCCGCCAAGTTCATGCATGTGGAGGAGGACCCCCGCATCGGTCAGGTGAACGGCTGCCTGCCCGGTGCCAACTGCGGCGCCTGCGGCTATGCCGGCTGTGCCGACTACGCCAAGGCCATTGTTGAGTCCGGCGCTCCGGTGAACAAGTGCGTTCCCGGCGGCGCCAAGGCTGCGGAAGACGTGGCCGCTGTGATGGGTGTGGAGGCCGGCGCCACTGCGGTGGTGAAGGCCATCGTGGGCTGCCAGGGCCGCCCCGGCGTGTGCACCCAGAAGTTTGATTACAAGGGTGTGGCCAGCTGCGCTGCTGCCGCTTCTCTGTTCGGCGGCGGCAAGGCCTGTGTACACGGCTGCCTGGGTCTGGGCGACTGTGTAAAGGCCTGCCCCTTTGACGCCATGCACATTGTGGACGGCGTTGCCTGCGTGAACGTGGCCAAGTGCATCGGCTGCGGCGCCTGCGCTGCGGTCTGCCCCCACGGCGTGATCGAGATCTGCTCCAACACCGAGAACAAGCCCAAGGTGCTGTGCAACAACACCGAGAAGGGCGCTCTGGTGATGAAGGAGTGCCAGACCGGCTGCATCGGCTGCATGAAGTGCCAGAAGACCTGCCCCAGTGAGGCGATCAAGGTCACCAACAACCTGGCGCACATCGACTACGACAAGTGCACCGGCTGCGGCGCCTGCGTGGAGGTCTGCCCCAAGCACGTGATCGTGAAGGCGTAAGCCGACCCGTAACAATGCAAAAAATCCCGCTGCTCAAATGCGAGCAGCGGGATTTTTCTTTGTTTCAGAAGCCGGGCGCGCAAGCACGGCGGGGTGTCTGCCTATGTAAAAGAGAAACAGCGCTTTTGGAAAAGCCGGTCATTCCAGAATGATCTGCGCCAAAGCGGCAGGATCGGCGGCAATATGGTCCGCCCCTTCGCCGCGCAGCTCCTCCTCGGTACGGAAGCCCCAGAGCACGCCGCAGCCCGCCAGACCTCCGTTTTTGGCGGTACGGATGTCCACGTTGCTGTCACCCACAAAGAGGGTGGAGGCCGCATCCGCGCCCATGGCGGCCATCAGCTGGCGCAGACCGGTGGGGTCCGGCTTTACCGGAACGCCGGGCAGTGCACCCTGCACAAAGGTGAAACGGCCGGGGAAATAGTGCTCCAGCACGCCTTTGGCCAGGGGGTGGGCCTTGTTGGTGAGCACGCCGAAGACCACGCCTGCGGCCTGCAGAGCGTCCAGCAGAGCCTCGATGCCCGGATAGGGCGCGGTGGCGTCCTCCTTGTGGGCGTCGTAGTAGCGGGTGAACTGCTCCAGCGTTTGGGCCAGCCGCTCGGGGCTGCGCTGGTCGGCGGGGGAGAACCGCTCGCAGAGCTTGGGGATGCCGTTGCCCACGAAGTAGCGGTATTCCTCCAGCGTGTGGGCGGGCCAGCCGTTTTGGGCACAGACATATTCGCCCGCGGCGGCCAGGTCTTCCAGCGTGTTGAGGAGGGTCCCGTCCAGATCAAAAATCACATAGCGATACAAAGCTGATTTCGCCTCCTTGGCGATGCAAAATGATTGAGAAAGTGCGCGCTCAGGCCACCAGCCGCAGGTGGTCCGCCGCCAGCTTTTTGATGCTGCGCACCCGGATACGGCGGCGGCAGGGCAGATAGATGGTCAGGGTACAGCGGCCCACCGCCTCGGAAAAGGGGGTCTGGATGCTGGAAAGCGAGATGTTGGGGCTGAACACACACAGCTGGTGGCGGCTGAACAGGCGGGTGTAGCACACCGCCATGGTGCCGTTGGAGTTGCGGGCCGCGCCCTCGGTGAACCAGCCCTCCACCGAGACGGCCACCAGCCCGGCCGAGAGTGCCAGCGGAACCAGCAGCAGCGGGGTGAGCTGGGGAAGCTTCCACATGGACACCACACACAGCATGGCGCAGAAGGCCAGAAGTGCGCCGCTTTTCCACAGAAACTGGGGCCAGCTGCGGTTGGCGGTGATGCCAGCCACCGGCCGCGGCGGGATGAACTGGGGCATTAGCGCCTGCAAAAGTGCATCCCGCCCTTTGCCGTACACCAGAATGGGCAGGTCCGCGCCGGTGTAGCTTCCGGCACACAGAAACACCGGATACCGGCGCAGCAGCCGGGAGATGGGGGTGACGCGGATGTCGCAATAGCTTACCGCTGAGGCCTGAATGCGCCGCTCGGTCAGATTGATGCGCCCGCCCTTGGCGAAGATCACGCCGCCGCTTCGGCTCACCCGGAAGTTGGCGGTGGCCAGCAGGGAAGAGAACAGCGCGATGCCCCACAGGGTAAAGATCAATGTGAACAGCCAGGCCACACCGGCGGGCAGAAACAGCTCGGCCAGCCGTTCCAGCCGGCCCAGGTTGGCCATGGCCAGCGAACCCAGGTCCACGCCCAGGTTGTTGCCGATCAGATCCTGGGTCTGCCGGGCGCTGAAGACCACCAGAAAGGAGGTGGTGACCAGGTTGGCGCTGAGCATGGTAAAGCGCAGCCGCTCCGCTCCGGTGGGAGCAAAAAAGGAGGAGGCCGACTGCACCGGCATCAGGCATTCCGCCAGCACCGCGGCCTGGCGGCGGGGCAGAAAGAACTGCACCTGCCCGAAGGCGGCGCTGGAGGCGGCGAACAGCCGCACCTTTGTGCAGCCCACCAGCCGCAGATAGATGGGCCGGTCCAGCTGGATGGCCGCCAGCTGCGACGGGCGGATCACCTGCTGACGGTGCCAGAGGATGCCACGGCGCAGGGTGAGCTGACGGTCGGTGAGAACGAAGCCGCAGCGCCGCCAGATGACAAATGAAAAAAGCGCCATCCCCACCAGGATGGCGGCATCCTGCCGCAGGGCTCTGGTCAGGCTGGGCAGGTCAAAGGCGATCAGCGCCTGGAGCATGGGCACCAGACAGAGGATCAGACCGTAACGAATGTATTTGACGATGAAAACGATGTGGAAGCGCCCCTGGGCGCGCACGGTGCTCACAGGCCGCCTCCTTCCAGCGCGTGGATCAGCGGCCCGGCGTCCTCGTCCGAAACCGGAGGCAGGAACAGCGCACAGCCGCTGGTGTATACGATCAGCAGGCTGCTGCGGGTCAGTGCCAACAGCGGAGTGCGAATGCGGCAGACCCCCGCCACGAATCGGGTGGGCACCCGGCGGCTGGATTTGAACAGGATGCCCCGGCTCAGGCGCACCTCGCCCAGCGAGACGCTGCCCCGCACGGTGGACAGGTGCAGCGGCACACACACCGCGCAGAAGAACAGCCAGACGGCGCAAAACAGCACGCCGACCCAGAAGGTCTGCCAGAAAACAAAGGGGGCCAGCACCGCGCCGACAAGCAGCAGCCACAGGGCCACCACCCGGGCGCCGCCGGCACTCGCGGTAAAACGCAGCACGGGTACGGACCTCCTTTGCAAACAGGCGGGAAAGGGCGTCAGCCGCTGGCCAGGCCCCAATCCTGCATCAATTCATGGATCGCAGTGTCCCGCGCGACGCAGAGCACCTTGTCGCCATTCAGAATCTGGGTATTACCACGGGGGATCAGCAGCTCGCCCGCGCGGGTGATGGCGATGATAACGGCGGATTCCGAGATGGGAATCTGCGCCAGGCTTTTGCCGTTGTACTTGAACCGGTCCGGGATCTGGATCTCGAACACGGTGGCGGTGCCGCCCGCCAGGTTCAGCACCTGCTGGATGGCGGCCGTCTCCACCTCACGCTCCAGAATGCGGGCCAGGTTGTCGGTGCTGGACACAGCAATGTCCACGCCCAGGCGGCGCAGCACCTCGGTGTTTTTGGGGTTGTTGACTCGGGCCACGGTTTTTTCCACATGGAAAACCCGCTTGGCGATCTGGCAGGTGATCAGATTCACCTCGTCCCGGCCGGTCACCGCCACCAGAGCCTGGCAGTGGCCGCAGCCCGCGGCCTCCAGATATTCCACGGTGGAGCCGTCGCCCTGGGTCACGGGGATGTCCAGGTCGTTGGCCACCTGGCTGCACAGCTTGCGGTCCTTTTCGATCACGATGGGCTGGTGGCCGTGGTCAAGCAGGGTCTTTGCCATGTAGTAGCCCACCTTGCCGCCGCCGACGATCATTACTCTCATAATTGCTTCCTCTTCCTTGCTGCTTTGTGACTCAGTCCGCGATGCGGGCGAAGATGATCTGGTCGCCCTCTTCCAGCACCGGCATGGGCTCCACCGCCAGTTCCACGGTAGTGTCGGCCCGCAATACGCCGTAGAGCAGATCGCCCTCCGGCGGACGGATGCGGTTCAGGCTTCGGCCCACGTCCCGCAGGCTTACCGGAACGGTGACAAACGCGGTGGTGGTGGCGCCGATGGTCACACTGCGGGACTCCTGATCGTCCAGCAGGCCCAGCAGCATGCTTTCCACCGTCAGGTTGGTGGTGCACACCGTGCGCAGACCGAACTCCTTGGTGAAGAAGTTCTTCAGGGCGGGATCGGTCACACGGGTGATGACCCGGGGCACATGGAAAATATTCTTGGCGATCTGGGCCACCATGATGTTCACGCTGTCGTCCGGGGTGGCGATGGCCACCGCGTCGCAGGTCTCAATGCCCGCCTGACGCAGGTCGTCAATGTCGATGGGAATGCCCACCGCAGCGACGCCGGAAAAATGGTAGCCGTCCACGCCTTCCAGCCGCTGAAGCTCTTCCGGGTTGGAATCCATCACAGAGACCTCGTGGCCCATCTGCTCCAGGATACGCACAATATTGGCGCCGGCACGGCCGCAGCCTACAACAAGGATATTCAAGAAAACACCTCTTTTATAACAGAAAAAATCTGAAAAAAACAGCGAGATATGGACCCAAAGCCCCACGGGCGGCCCACATCCTTCGCTTATCCCGATTATACTGTATTTTACCCGGAAAAGAAAGGGCTCAGCAGAAAAAAGGGCGTTCTGTTTTGCACTTTCCTGTGGTATACTGTTATGGTACCTGCCGGGCACCCGGCGGGCGCGTAATGCCAGAAAACAAGTGAGGCGAAACAATGGAATGGATAAAAACGATCCTGTACGGGATCATTGAAGGGATCACCGAATGGCTGCCGGTGAGCAGCACCGGGCACCTGATCCTGGCGGAAAAGTATCTGAACATGGGGTTTGACGAGTCCTTCCTGGAGCTGTTCCGGGTGGTGATCCAGCTGGGCGCGATCCTGGCGGTGGTGGTGCTCTTCTTCCCCAAGCTCTGGCCCTTCTGCGCCGACAAGTCGAAGGGATATATCAAGAAAAACACCTGGGTGATGTGGTTCAAGATCGTGGTGGCCACCCTGCCCGCCATGGTGCTGGGCCTCTTGCTGGACGACTGGCTGGAGGAGCACCTTTACAACTACATCGTGGTTGCGGCCATGCTGATTCTGTATGGCGTGTTCTTCATTCTCATCGAGAACCGGCACAAAAGACCCCGCATCCGCAGCATCGACCAGCTTACTTATAAGGATGCGCTGATCATCGGTTTCTGGCAGGTGCTGGCTATGATTCCCGGCACCTCCCGCAGCGGCGCCACCATCGTGGGCGGTCTGCTGCTGGGCGCAAGCCGTCCGGTGGCGGCGGAGTTCACCTTCTTTCTGGCCATTCCGGTCATGTTCGGTGCCAGCGCGCTGAAGGTGGTCAAGTATCTGATGGAAGGCATGGTGTTTACCGGCGAGCAGCTGGCCGTGCTGGGCCTGGGCTGCGTGGTGGCCTTTGTGGTGAGCGTGCTGTCCATCGGCTTCTTGATGAACTTTGTGAAAAAGCACGACTTCAAGGTGTTCGGCTGGTACCGCATTGCCCTGGGCATCGTGGTGCTGGCGGCCGCTCTGCTGGGCCTGTGAGTCGCGGCGGCTGAATCAAAACAAAGAAAGAGAACATCCGGCCGGGGCCGGGTGTTCTCTTTGCGATAAGAGTTTGAAAAAGGATGTTTGAATGGAGGAGATTTGCATGGAAAAGGCAAAGGTCTATTTCACCGACCTGCGGGCAAAGCCCGGCATGAACCTGCTGGATAAGCTGCAGAAGCTGATTCGTACTGCGGGCATCGGTCAGATCGATATGGAGGGCAAGTTCGTTGCCATCAAGATCCACTTCGGTGAGCCGGGCAACCTGGCTTACCTGCGGCCCAACTACGCCAAGGCCGTGGCCGATGTGATCAAGGAGCTGGGCGGCCGGCCCTTTTTGACCGACTGCAACACCCTGTATGTGGGCCGCCGCAAGCACGCGCTGGAGCACATGGACGCCGCCATGGAAAACGGTTTTACCCCTTATTCCACCGGTTGCCAGATCATCATTGCCGACGGCCTGAAGGGCACCGATGAGGCCGAGGTGCCTGTGGAGGGCGGCGAGCACGTGAAGGTGGCAAAGATCGGCCGGGCCATCATGGACGCGGATGTGGTCATCAGCCTGAACCACTTCAAGGGCCATGAGAATACCGGCTTCGGCGGTGCGCTGAAGAACCTGGGCATGGGCAGCGGCAGCCGTGCGGGCAAGCTGGAGCAGCACGCCGCAGGCAAGCCCAATGTGGACCAGTCCCTCTGCCGCAAGTGCCACGCCTGCGCCAAGATCTGCGCCCAGGACGCCATCTCCTTCACCGGTGAGGGCGGCACCGCCTATATCGACCACAACAAGTGCGCGGGCTGCGGCCGCTGCCTGGCTCACTGCAACTTCGATGCCATCGGCGGCGATTACGACGCGGCGGTGGACGAGCTGAACTGCCGCATCGCCGAGTATGCCAAGGCGGTGGTGCAGAACCGGCCGAATTTCCACATCAATCTGGTGATCGATGTCTCTCCCAACTGCGACTGCCACGGCGAGAACGACCTGCCCATCATCCCGGATGTGGGCATGTTCGCCTCCTTTGACCCGGTGGCTCTGGACCAGGCCTGTGCCGACGCCTGCAACAACATGCCGCCCATCCCCGGCAGCCAGCTGGACGACAACCTGAAGACCCCCGGCTTTTGCAGCTGCGGCGATCACTTCACCGATTCCACCCCCATCACCGACTGGCGGGTCTGCACCGAGCACGCCGAGAAGATCGGTCTGGGCACCCGTGAGTATGAACTGGTGGTTGTGAAGTAAAAATACAATTCGTATTTTTAAAAATAATATTACAAGTAAAAACTGCTCCCTCGCCGGATAGCCCCGGCGGGGGAGCAGTTTTGCTTGCGGGAGAACGGACACGCGGGAAGTGGGAAAGAGCGCAGTCAAAGCTTTTTCTCAATGGCGCCGCGCCTGCCCTTTCGCCAGGCGGTGGGGGCCCGGAAGCTGGGAGCGGAAGGACGAGTTGGTCACCGGCTACACCGTTCCGGTTTCGGTGAAGATGACGGTGATCGCCACGCCGGTGTCGCAGCCGCTGTCCTGAAAATTCTGCCAGTCGGTGGGCACCGGGTCGGTGGATTCGTCCCAGCCCAGCCGGGCCAGCAGCGGGATCTCCTTCCCGGGCTCGATCACCGATTCCCCGGTCAGGGAAGAATAGCTGCATGTGCCGGACTGGCTGGTCACATCCACCGGGCAATCGGCGCCGTAGCGGGACGTGCCATCCTCCGCAAGGTCGATGTATTCCACCTTGGTGCTGGTCACATGCACCCCGAAGCGGCCTTCGGAAGCTGCTGCGCCGGGGTAGAATTGGGCCTTTTCCCAGCTGCCGTTCCGGCAGACCCAGAGGTCCACCACCATGGTGTAGGTGCCGTCGTTCAGCCGGTACTCCCAGAGGGTGAGTTCATTGTCAATGAGGTCCAGCACCTGGCGGGTCTCCTCGCTCACCGGCGCGGCCCGCAGCTGCATGGGCTCCAGGCCCTTTTCGCAGCCGCACAGCCCGGCGGCAAGGAGGAGGGTCAATACAAGCAGAAGAAGTTTTTTGGCCATAACGGGGTCCTTTCCGGCGCGGCTCAGGTTTTGTCTTTTGCCCAGAAGCGGAAGAAGCTGGTCATCAGGGGAATGTAGGTGAGTGCGAACACCGCCCCGGCCGCACCGATGGCAGGCCGCTTCCAGCGGCGGGGCAGCAGGATGCCGCAGATGAGCCCCACGGAGAACAGACAGAATTTGACCAGCGCAAGAATCTTCCAGTTGGAAGCACGGCAGTAGTCGTCGGCAACACGGAACAGTTTCATACAAGGCACCTCCCAAAGGTCGAATGAAAAGGCGGTCTTTCTACCCTGATTGTATCCAATTTGCTCAGGCTTGGCAAGCCTGCATTGACGGGCGGCGGGCTGCCGCCGTATAATCGAAGGCAGATAAACTGCTTTTTCAGAGAGGAATGATTGTTATGGCAATCCATCAGGATCTGTTTGCTTACATCGAAAAGAGCCCCACTCCCTTCCACGCAGTGGCCGAAAGCGCCCGGCGGCTGGAGCAGGCGGGCTTTGCTGCCCTGAACGAGACCGAGAACTGGAGCCTTGTGCCCGGCGGCAAATATTATGTGACCCGCAACCAGTCCAGCCTGATCGCCTTTGTGATGCCCCAGGCGGCGGGCGAGGGCTGGCGGATGAGCGCCGCCCACAGCGACAGCCCCTCCTTCAAGGTGAAGGGCGTGAGCCAGCAGGCGGGCTTCACCATGCTGAACACCGAGGGCTACGGCGGCATGATCCGCTCGGCTTGGCTGGACCGGCCTCTGGGCATCGCGGGCCGCGTGCTGGTGAAGACCGAGACCGGCGTGGAGAGCCGTCTGGTGGACCTGGAGGGCGTGAGCGCGGTGATTCCGCATCTGGCCATCCATCTGGACCGCACCGTGAACGACGGCCACAAGTATGATATGAAAAAGGACATGCAGGCCATCTTCGCCGGGCCGGATAAAAATGCCTGCTGCACCGAGCTTTTGGCCAGGGCCGCGGGCTGCACGCCGGCGGAGATTCTGGGCACCGAGCTGCTGCTCTACTGCAAGGACAAGGGCCAGGCCGTGGGCGGCGAAGGGGAGTTCCTGCTCTGCCCGAGGCTCGACGATCTGGGCTGCGCCTGGGCTACCCTGTACGGCTTTTTGAGCGCCCCGGCCTCCCGGCAGGGGCGGGTCTGGTGCCTGTTCGACAATGAAGAGGTGGGCAGCGGCACCCGGCAGGGCGCCTGCGGCAGCTTTTTGCCGGACGTACTGGCCCGGGCCGGTCAGGCTCTGGGCGAGAGCGAGCAGGACCGCCGCCGCGCGCTGGCAAACAGCCTGCTGCTCAGCGCCGACAACGGCCACGCCATCCACCCGAATTTTGCTGAGATGAGCGATGCGGCCAGCCCGGTAAAGCTGAATGGCGGCGTGGTGCTCAAGTTCAACGCCAGCCAGAAATACACCACCAACGGTGTGACCGGCGCGCTGTTCCACAGCCTGTGCGACGGAGCCAAGGTGCCGGTGCAGGAATACTACAACCGGCCGGACCTGCCCGGCGGCTCCACCCTGGGCAACCTGCTGGGCGCCCAGGTGAGTGTGCCCATGGCGGACATCGGCCTGCCCCAGCTGGCCATGCACTCCTGTGTGGAGCTGACCGGCGCGCAGGATGTTCAGTGGCTGGCAGATGCCTGCGCCGCATGGTTCCGTGCGGACGTGCGCTGCACCGGCGACGGCTGCTATCAGGTGGCCCTGTGACCGGCGAGACCCGGGCCCGGCTTGCCGCCCAGGCGGACCCGGCCTACCGGGATTTTCAACACAAGCTGATGCCCGGTGTGGAAAACTACCTGGGCGTGCGGCTGCCGCTGCTGCGCAAGGCTGCTGCTCAGCTGGCGAAGGAAGGCTGGGCTGCCGATCTGGCCGCACCGGATGAGACCTTTGAGGAGGTCCTGCTGCGGGGCATGCTCATCGGCAAGGTGAAAACCGACCCGGCCCGGCGGCTGGAGCTGGTGCGGCAGTTCGTTCCCTGCATCCACAACTGGGCCGTGTGCGACAGCTTCTGCGCCGGTCTGCGGGATGCGAGAGTATACAAAGAGGAATATTTTGATCTGATTCAACAGTATTCCGGTTCGGACCGGGAGTTTGAAGCCCGGTTTGCGGCGGTGCTGCTGCTGACCCATTTCAACCGGCCCGAGGAGCTGGACCGCTGCTTTGCGGTGTACCGGGGCATCCGCCAGCCGGATTACTATGCCTGGATGGGCGTGGCCTGGGGCTATTCAGTGTTCGCGGTCACGGATTTTGATCGGACCATCGCCGCCATGGAAGAGGCGCAGCTGCCGGATACGGTATGGAACAAGGCTTTGCAGAAAATGCGGGAAAGCTACCGCATCACGCCGGAACAGAAGAACTGGGCGGCGCAGCACAAGCGCGGCCAAAGGGGGAGAAAACAGCATGAGTGAGATCGGGCGGTTTGCCCCCAGCCCCTCCGGGCGGATGCATCTGGGCAATCTGATGTGCAGCCTTCTGGCCTGGCTGAGCGCTAAGCAGGCGGATGGCCGGGTGGTGCTGCGCATCGAAGACCTGGACAAGGCCCGCTGCCCCCGCGTCTGGGCGGACCAGCTGGAGGCGGATCTTTCCTGGCTGGGCCTTGTGTGGGATGAGGGCGGCTCAGGGGGCGGGCCGGATGGCCCCTACTACCAGAGTCAGCGGGATGAGATTTATCATTCCTACTATCAAAAGCTGGAGGAGCAGGGGCTTGTGTACCCCTGTTATTGCAGCCGTGCCCAGCTGCATGCGGCCAGCGCCCCCCACCGGGAGGACGGCACCCCGGTTTATCCGGGTACCTGCCGCCGGCTGACGGCGGAGCAGCGACGGGAGCTGGAAGCCCGGCGCAAGCCCGCCATGCGCCTGATTGTGCCGGACAAAACGGTGGAATTCACCGACGGCCATTTGGGGCCGTACCGGGAAAATCTGAAGACCGATTGCGGCGATTTTGTGCTGCGCCGGTCGGATGGCGTGTATGCTTACCAGCTGGCGGTGGTGGTGGACGACGCGCTGATGGGGGTGACCCAGGTGGTGCGGGGAGCGGACCTTTTGGAAAGCACCCCTCGCCAGTTGTATCTCTATCAGCTGCTGGGCCTGCCCGCGCCCCGGTTTTATCACCTGCCGCTGCTGCTGGCGGAGGACGGGCGGCGGCTCTCGAAACGGGACGGAGATGTGAGCCTGGAGCAGCTGCAGAGCCGCTACACCGCGCCGGAAATCATCGGGCGGCTGGCCTTTCTGGCCGGGCTGCTGGACAAACCCGAGCCCGCACGCCCCGAGGAGCTGCTGGCGGTGTTCGACTGGGACAAGGTGCCCCGCGCCGATGTGCGCCTGCCCCGGGATTTGTTCTGAAACGGCTTGATAAACTTTTCCCGGCTTACAAAAGAATGACACAGACCATTGGCCCACCTGCGCAAAGCGGGATGGGTCTTTTTGTTGCATATATCCAAAAATAATAATAAAATGGGAAGAAAAACCGAGAAAAGGTATCAAAGAATTTCATACTTGTGGAAATCCGGTTCGCATCCTACAATAAAAGCAGAAAAACCGGTCCCATGCCAGCGGTGAGGTGCACGGCCACAGGGCGGGGCAGCGAAAACGAATCTTGAGAAAAAGGAGCTTGTCCGCAATGAAGAAAAGCAAATTGCAGTCGGATGCAAAGTGGATGAACCGGTTGTGGCTGTTCATCTCCTTCGCAACGGCGATGGTCCTGTGGTACATACTTTCCATTTTGCCCAGCACCGCCCGATGCTTCCCCAATGTGGTGGTCGTGCTGCAGCAGATTCAGGTCATGATCGACCGTGGCTGCCTGTTCACCGATATCGGCAGCAGTCTGATCTCGGTATTTGCAGGTTACGCGCTGGGCTTTGTGATCGCCCTTCCGGTGGCCATTCTGATGGCCTGGTACAAGCCGGTGCGCAACATCCTGGAGCCCTGGATCCAGTTCGTGCGTAATATCCCGCCCCTGGCCTACGTTCCCCTGGTGGTCATCGGCGCGGGCGTTGGCCGCAAGCCTCAGATCATCGTAATCACCCTGGCCACCTTCCTCATTATGTGCGTGACCATCTACCAGGGCGTTATCAACATCGACGAGACCCTGATCAAAGCCGCCCGCATCCTGGGCGCATCGGATAAGGACATCTTCATCCGGGTCATTGCCCCGGCCACCCTGCCCTTCATCCTCACCGCCGTGCGCCTGGGCGCCGGCGTTGCCCTGACCACTCTGGTGGCCGCCGAATCCACCGGCGCTTCCGCAGGCTTGGGCATGCGAATCCGTACCCTGAACAACAGCTTCGAGACCGCTCCCATGCTGCTGTACATCATCATCATCGGCATCATTGGCATCACCATCGAGAAAATCATCAAAACTTTGGAAAGGAAGCTGACGGGATGGCAGGAAAAGAGAGAGATATAAAGGTCAAAATTGAGAATGTGGTCAAAAAATTCAACGGCCGCAACGGCGAAATGGTCGCCCTCAATGGTGTGAACCTGGATATCCATGAAAACGAATTCATCACGGTCGTCGGCCCTTCCGGCTGCGGCAAATCCACCCTTTTGAACATCATCGCCGGCCTGCACGAGCCCACCAGCGGCCGGGTGATCTGCAACGGCAAGGAGGTCCACGGCACCGGCACCGACCGGGGCGTGGTGTTCCAGCAGTACGCTCTGTTCCCCTGGCTCACCGTAAAGAAGAACATCAAGTTCGCGCTGGACATGCGCGGCGTAAAGGGTGAGCAGGCGGAGGCCGAAATCCAGAAATACCTGAAGATGGTGGACCTGGAGAAGTTTGCAGACCACTACCCGAAGGAGCTGTCCGGCGGTATGAAGCAGCGCGTGGCCATCGCCCGTGCCTATGCCGCCAACCCCCAGGTGCTGCTGATGGACGAACCCTTCGGCGCTCTGGATGCCCAGACCCGTACCCAGCTGCAGACTGAGCTGCTGGATACCTGGGAAAAGGAGCAGAAGACCTGCTTCTTCATCACCCATGACGTGGAAGAGGCCATCATCCTGGGCCAGCGTGTGGTCATCATGAGTGCACGCCCCGGCCGCATCAAGGATATCGTGGAGATCGACATCCCCTATCCCCGCACCCAGGAGACCAAGATGAGCCCCCGCTTTTTGGAACTGAAGAACTACATCTGGAGCCAGGTGTATCAGGAGTACCTGGCAGTGCGCAAGTAACGGCAAAACGGTACCTATCCGGACCGTGGGCACGAAACAGCCGGCCCGGATCAAATATTCCGGCGAGCCCTCAGGGCCGCCGCAATCACAACAGGAGGAAACAATCATGAAAAAAGCGTTATCCCTGCTCATCGCGGGCTGCATGGCCCTGAGCATGGCCGCCTGCGGCGGCTCTGGCGCATCCACCGCCACCAGCACCGGCGGCGCTTCTTCCGGCAGCGCTCCCGCTTCCACCGCTTCCGAGGCCTCCACCGGTGAAAAGACCAAGGTCGTTGTGGGTTACATGCCCAACTACGGCAGCCTGGCTGAGGTGGTCTCCGCTCAGAACAACGGTTACTTTGAGGAGCAGGGCCTGGAAGTGGAGCTGATGGAGTTTGCCGACGGCCCCACCATCATCGCCGCCATGGAATCCGGCAGCGTTCAGGTGGGCTACATCGGTTCCGGCGCTCATAAGCTGGCCATCCAGGGTCAGGCCAAGATCTTCTGCATGGCCCATGTGGGCAACGCTGACGCAGTGGTCACCGACGCCTCCAAGGGCATCGAGACCATTGAGGACCTGAAGGGCAAGACCGTTGGTTACTCCTCCGGTACCTCCAGCGAGCAGATCCTGAAGTACGCTCTGGAAGCCCACGGCATGACCATGGACGACATCAAAGCTCAGGAGATGGACGCCTCCGCGCTGGTGACCGCCATGCTGAGCGGCAGCTTGGATGCCTGCGCCGCCTGGAGCCCCATGACCTTTACCATTCAGGAACAGCTGGGCGACAATTACAAGGTCCTGGCTGACAACATGATGTTCTCTGACCAGTCCGCCGCGGTTTCCAGCTGGATCGTGACTCCCAAGTATGCTGAGGAGAACGCCGACACCATCCTGGCCTTCACCAAGGCTTTGATGAAGGCGAAAGACTTCCGCGCCGACGAAGCCAACTACGAACAGATCGCTCAGTGGGTGGCCGACCAGACCAAGACCGATTACGAGACCTGCTACCAGCAGCGCGGCGACGCCGAGTGGCAGACCAGCGCCGAGCTGATTGAGTCCATCAACGACGGCAGCATGGAGAAGATGTATAAGGTTCAGCAGGATGACTTCCTGAAGAATGGCCAGATCGAGGCGGAGGTACCGGTATCCGACTATGTTATGTTCGACAACATGCTGGCCGCTGCCGAATAAGGTCTTTACAAAACGCTCTGCGCGCTTTACACTGAAATAGGAAAAGCGCCCGGATTCCTTCACGGGACCCGGGCGCTTTTTGGCGTGATTGCCGAAAACACGTTCGGACACAACGAAAGGAGAGAGCGGCAGATGGTCCTGATCCTGATGGTCCTGCTTCTGGCGGGCAGCGGGGTGCTGTTGGCAGTGCGCCGCTCCAAGGAAAGCTGGCTGGTGCTGGGGCTGGTGATCTCGCTGGACGTGTTTTTGCTGGGCATCCTTACCTACATTGCAAAAAAGGGCGGCATCGGCGACCAGATTGAGACGCTGTTTTATCTGACCAGTGATGTGCGCCGTTTTTTTCAGTACCGGGTGATGACGCTGGGGCAGCTGGGTTTCTTCGTGGCGGTGGGACGTTATACCTTTCCGCCGCTGTTGGTGGCTCTGGCTTTGCAGTACAGCCTGAGTCCCTGGCTGCGGCCGCTGCGCAAAAAGGGCTGGGCGTTTTTTCTCCTTCCGGCGCTTACATTGTTCGTATATCTGCCGCCGGTGTTCAAGCAGTTGACCCATAACCGGCTGGAGCTGCAGAAGTTTCTGGTGGAGGCGAGTCTTGCCTGGATCTGGGCCTATCTGCTGCTGGCGGCGGCGCTATTGGTTTATGAGTATTTCAGCGTTTGCATTTCGTTTTTGAAAAAGCGTTACTTGGCAAAAGCATTGCTGCCGCTGAGCATGGGGCTGCTGTTTGCTATGTATTGCCCACAGGACCCGGCGCAGATCTATCTGTTTTACAGCAGCGATTATATGTGGCTGTTGGGGATCTGGTATCTGAACCCGATTCTCTCACCCAGCCGTTATATCGCGGTGATCGCTATTACTGCCGTGGCAGGGGTTATGTGCTTTTACACCCTTCTGCGCAACACCCGTACCTATATTTCAGAAAATCAGCGAGAACTGGTGCTGCAGCGCAAGTTTGACGCAGCCAATATGGGTGTGAGCGTGTTCGTGCATAGCATGAAAAACCAGCTGCTGGCCAACCGAGTGCTGCACAAGCGTATCAAGGCAGCCCTGGCTGAGTCTGAGCCGGACCTGGAAAAGCTGCGCCAGTACAGTTCAATGCTGGACGAGACAAACGAGGCGCTTTTGCAGCGGATGGAAGAGCTGTATCAAAGCGTAAAGGCCAAAAGCCTTTATCTGAGCGTGGTGTCCGCCGCCCAGGTGGCCGAAAAAGCTGTCGAGCGGTTCCAACACAAGTATCCGGAGGGCAGTGTGCAGGTGAAGGTGCCGGAAGAACTGAAGATCCTGGCGGATACCGTACACCTGGCGGAAGCGCTGTATAACCTGCTTACCAACGGCTGGGAGGCTATGGTGATGGCGGGCTGTGCCGGGCCGGAACAGGCGGTGCGGCTGCGCATCTACAACGAGCGGCTGTACACGGTAATTGAGGTGGCAGACCAGGGGCCTGGCATCACTCCGGAGGAGCAGAAACGCATCTTTGAACCCTTTTACTCCAGCAAAAATTCAAATCAGAACTGGGGCATGGGGCTTTACTATGTGCGGCAGATCGTAAAGAGCCATCTGGGCCACCTGCGGGTGGAGAGCAAAAGGGGACAGGGGACTCGCTTTCTGATCCTTCTGCCCCGCTATGCCGCCCGGCCCGCTGGGCCGGATGTGCTGCTGGAAAGCTGTGAACACGAGGAAGTGGTGCTGAACCGGGAAGGAGGGAGAAAATGATCTCGATCTTGATTGCGGAGGATCTGGATCTTCTGCGAGAGGATATGGTTGAGCTGCTGAACGCCCAGCCGGATATGCAGGTGGTGGGCACAGCGTCCACCGGAGCAAAAATCCTGGAACTGGCCAAAAGCGTGAAGAGTGATGTGGTACTCATGGACATCGAAATGGAGAGTCTCTCCGCTGGAATCATGGCGGCGGAGGCAATTCGGGATGAAGAGATTGACACCCATGTGGTCTACCTGACTGCTCACGAGACCGAAAAGACCATTCTCACCGCCATGGCCACCGGCGCAGCGGATTACATCGTGAAGGGCTGCCCGGACGAGGAGCTGCTGGAGCATATCCGCAGCGTGTATGCAGGGCATCCCATGATGGATTCCCGTATCCAGGAGGTGGTTCTGGAGGAATATAACCGGCTGCGCCGTTCGGAAAAAAGCCTGCTGTTTTTTATCAACAATGTGTCCCAGCTCACTGCCGCCGAGCGGCAGCTGGTCAAGCTGCTTTTGCAGGACAAAAAAGTCAAGGAGATTGCCGCCATCCGCTGTGTGGAGGTGGTGACCGTGAAGACCCAGATCAAGGGCCTTTTACATAAGTTCGGATGTTCCCGGACCAAGGAGATCGTTCAGATGATCCGGGAGCTGAATATATCGCATCTGTTTTTGAATGAGTAATTCTCAGAAAGGGGTCAATAGTCATGTACGAATACTATCAGATCAGCGCCCAGGACCTGGGCAAGGATGCCAAGGTGCCTGTGCTCAAGCTGGGGGATTCCGGCGAGGTGTTCTATGAGCTGGCGCTGGAGATGGTGAACACCATCAAGGAGCACAACGCAAAAGGCGAGAAGACCGTGTTCATCTGCCCGGTGGGCCCGGTGGGTCAGTATCCCATCTTTGTGCGTCTGGTCAATCGGGATCGGGTGAGCCTGAAAAACTGCTGGTTCATCAATATGGACGAATACCTCACCGACGAGGGTGAATGGATCGACAAGGAGAATCCCCTGAGCTTCCGGGGCTTCATGGAGCGCACTGTTTACAGCAAGGTGGACCCGGAGCTGCTGATGCCTGAGGAGCAGCGGGTCTTCCCGGACCCTCACGACACCGAGAAGGTGCAGCGGGTTATCGAGCAGCTGGGCGGAGTGGATATCGCCTTCGGCGGCATTGGCATCAACGGCCATCTGGCCTTCAACGAGCCTCAGGATGAGTTGACCCCCGAGGAGTTTGCTGCCTTGAACACTCGAGTGTTGACCATCAGCCGGGAGACCCGGACCACCAACGCCATCGGCGATCTGAACGGTGCCATCGATGCCATGCCCAAGCAGTGCATCACCATCGGCATGGCCCAGATCCTGGGCGCCCGCAAGATTCGGCTGGGCGTTTTCCGTGACTGGCACCGCAGTGTGGTGCGCCAGACTGCCTATGGCGAGGTGAGCGCCCACTTCCCGGCAACCCTGATTCAGAATCATCCGGACGCCATGATCATTGCCAATGCCAACGCGGCCAAGCAGCCCTTCTGAACAGCGCGCAAACGCGGAAAGGAAACCAGCCATGGAACTTGTGATTAAAAACGCACGGGTCTACCACAATCATCGCTTTGAACAGCGGGAGGTCCTGATTCAGAATGGAACCATCACTCAGGTGGCGCCTCGGGTGGACACCCCGGCGGGCTGCCCGGTGCTGGATCTGGGCGGCAAGCGTCTGGTGCCCGGCTTCATTGACGTACACACCCACGGCGGCGCCGGGGTGGATGTGAATGCGGCCACCGCCGACCAGCTGAACAACACCATCGGCCGATTCTTCGCCAGCCAGGGCACCACCGGCTGGCTGGCCAGCGTGCTTACCGACACGCCGGAGCAGACTCTGTGGTGCATCGAGCAGATCAAGCAGGCCAAGGCCCAGACCGGCGACCATGCCCAGCTGCTGGGCGTGCATCTGGAGGGCCCCTTCCTGGCCAGCGAGTACAAGGGCGCCATGCCGGAGCATCTGCTGCAGAAGGGCAACGCCGAGCTGTTTCGCCGTTACGCAAAAGCAGCCGAGGGCAGCATCAAATACATGACCGTAAGCCCTGAAGTGGAGGGCGTACCGGAGATGATCCGTCAGATCGCCGGTGAGGTGGTGGTGGCCATCGGCCACTCCGGTGCGGACTATGACACCGCCATGGAATGCATCGACGCGGGCGCAGCCTCCGCCACCCACACCTTCAACGCCATGAAGCTGCTGCACCAGCATTTCCCCGCCATCATGGGCGCGGTGCTGGAAACCGATGTATACTGCGAGGCCATCTGCGACGGGCGGCATCTGCATCCGGGTACCGTGCGCTTTCTGATCAAGTGCAAGGGCCTGGACCGGGTGGTGGCCATCACCGACAGCATCATGGCCGCCGGCCTGCCGGACGGCAACTACAAGCTGGGCGTGAACGACGTGGTGGTGGAGGATGGCGATGCCAAGCTGGCCAGCAACGGCACACGCGCCGGCAGCACGCTGACCACCGGCCAGGCACTGAAGAATCTGGTCAAGTTCACCGGACGCCCGGTGGAAGAGGTCCTGCCTCTGCTCACTGAGAACCCGGCGGACCTGCTGAAGATGGGTACCCAAAAGGGGCGCATCCGTCCCGGCTGGGATGCCGACCTGGTGGTGCTGGACGAGGACCTCAATGTAGTCCGCACCCTGGTGGGCGGCCGCACCGTTTTTGAAAAGGTCTGAATATATTTTTTCGCGAGAATCCCCCGAAGCAGCTGCTTCGGGGGATTTTTCATGAAGCAGCCGGCGAAAGGTATGAGGGATTTTCATACTGGCCCGTCGAAAACCGGCGGCCTATAATGAAATATAAGGAGAAGTGAGTGGTTATGAAGCTTTATCTGAACACCGATCTTGCCCGGCGCTATGCCGACGCAGGGCTGCTGGAGCAGGAGCGCCTGCGGGCAAAGGATATTTACCGGGAGCTGATGACTGCCGGTGAGGCAAGCCCGGACTGGGGCGTGACCGGCTGGCTGCACTGTGAAGAGGCGGCCATGCAGCGGGCACAGATCGCGGAAAAGGCAAAGGAGATTCGCCAGAACGCCGATGTATTCGTGCTGGTGGGCGTGGGAGGCTCCAACCAGGCAGCCCGGGCCATGATCGAGGCACTGAAAGGCGAGGGCGGACCGGAGATTCTCTACGCGGGCAACACTCTCTCGGCCTGGGAGCTGGTCCGCACCCTACAGAAGCTGGAGGGCAAGAGTGTTTACATCAACGTGATCGCCAAAAACTTTGAGACCCTGGAGCCGGGCAGCCACTTCCGGGTGCTGCGCCGCTGGATGAGCGAGCGCTATACACCCGACGAGATGGCCCGGCGGGTGGTGCTTACCGGTACGTACGGCAGCCGCCTGGAGGAGATCGCAAAGGAGAACGGTTACCTGTTCCTCAGTTTCCCCGAGCGCATCGGCGGGCGCTATTCTGCCTTCAGTCCGGTGTCGCTGCTGGCGCTGGCGGTGGCCGGGCTGGACGTGGAGGCATTTGTAGCGGGCGGCTCGGCCATGGAGGCGGAGCTGGCTGCAGAGCAGGGAGGCATCGCTGCGGAATATGCCGCACTGCGCAGTGCGCTGGGCCAAAAGGGCTACGCCATCGAGATGCTGGCCGCCTTTGAGCCCCGGCTGTTCTGGGCCCAGAGCTGGTGGAAGCAGCTGTTTGGCGAGAGCGAGGGTAAGGACCACAAAGGCCTGTTCCCGGCCACCATGACCAATTCCGAGGACCTGCACAGCATGGGCCAGTACATGCAGGAGGGCAGACGCATTCTGATCGAGACCTTCCTGATGGTGGATGACCCGGGCGCTGAGCTGCGCGTGCAGTCGGACAAGGCCTTCGGCGACCGGTTCGATTATCTGGACGGCATGGATTTTGCCAACATCAACCGGGCAGCAGAAAAGGCCACCATCCAGGCCCACGATGCCGGGGGCGTGCCCTGCATCCAGCTGCGGCTACCCCGCCTGAACGAGGAAACCTACGGCCGGATGTATTATTTCTTTATGATCGCCTGCGCTATCTCCGGCAAGCTGCTGGGCGTGGACCCCTTTGATCAGAACGGTGTGGAGGAGTACAAGCGCAGCATGTTCCGTGCACTGGGAAAAGCTTGAAGGAAGTAATCGGGTGGATGCATTTGCAAATTGACCGGTTCGGCTGCTGCCCAACCGGGTCCGATACTTGATTCCGCACAGAACGATGCGGCGGTGGTGCTGGAATGTGTTCTGCCAAGCGGAAAACCAGCCGAAAATACGGTTTAATGGGCTATTTTCACAGAAAAACAGCCTCGGTCTACTGCAACTAGCCGAAAATGTACACACGTGTAAATATTTTGCGTAAATCCCTTGTAACCCCTGCGGATTTGTTTTATGATTGGACCTGTAGCAAAAGCAAACGCCGTAGTTAATCCTGCCGCCGCCGGCGGCCGACCCATACGAAAAGGAGTATCATTATGTTAGTACCTCTGCGTGCGATTTTGGAAGCCACTGAAAAAGAACACTATGCCCAGGGCGCGTTCAACGTGAACGCTGTGGCCCAGGCCAAGGCAGCCATCCAGGTACACGAGATGTTCCGCAGCCCCGCCATCCTGCAGGGGGCGGACCTGGCCAACGGTTTTATGGGCGGATGCACCGATTTTATGAACGCCACCCTGGAGGACAAAAAGGTGGGCGCGCAGAACATCGGCAATGCGGTGAAGAAGTACGGTGAGGACAGCCCCATTCCCATTGCGCTGCATCTGGACCACGGTCGGGATTTCGACTCCTGCAAGGCGGCCATTGCCGGCGGCTACACCAGCGTGATGATCGACGGCTCGTCCCTGCCCTTTGAGGAAAACATCGAGCTCACCCGTGAGGTGGTAAAATACGCCCACGAGCGTGGCGTTTCGGTGGAGGCTGAGCTGGGTGTGCTGGCCGGTGTGGAGGACCATGTGTTCAGTGCCGGCTCCACCTACACCAATCCTCTGGACGCGGTGGAATTCATCAAAAAGACCAAGGTGGACGCGCTGGCCATCAGCTACGGCACCATGCACGGCGCCAACAAGGGCAAGGGCGCAAAGCTGCGCAAGGAGATCGCCATCGCCACCAAGGAATGCCTGATGCATGAGGGCATCTTCTGTGCGCTGGTGAGCCACGGTTCCTCCACCGTGCCCCAGTACATCGTAAAGGAGATCAACGCCCTGGGCGGTGACCTCCAGAACGCCTACGGCATTGAGCTGGCTCAGCTGAAGGAGGTCGCCCGCTGCGGTATCGCAAAAATCAATGTGGATACGGATATCCGTCTGGCGGTGACCCGCAACATGAAGGAGCTGTTCCACTACCGCCCCGAGCTGCAAAGCAGCGCCAGCATCGGCGCCATCTACCGCCTGCTGGAGGAGAAAAAGACCGCCTTCGATCCCCGTGTCTTCCTGCCGCCCATCATGAATACCGTGATGTACGGCGATGTACCCGACGAAGATGTGGCCGCCATTGTGGACTGCGTTGAGCGGGGCGTAAGAGAAGTGGTCGGTACCCTGATCGTGGAGTTCGGCAGTGTGGGCAAGGCGCCCGCCGTGGAGCGGGTGACCCTGGACGAGATGGCCGAGCGCTACCGCAAGGAAGGCATCTGATCCAATTCGTTTCCGGCCGCCGGCCGCTCCCTTGGGGGCAGCCGGCGCTGGCCGGTTTATCAAACCAGACCAAAAGGAGAAGTGCTCATGAAATACATCTTTTTGAATCTGAAACGCTTCGATGTGCCCACCGAGTTCGGCGGCGTGAACCGCATCGCGCCGGTGGGAGACTGGGGCCGCTATATTGTGGAGAACACCCAGGAGCAGCTGAAAAAGTATGACCCGGAGAAGGTGGAGTTTGTGCAGTACTTCCCCGAGGCCCACATCCTGGGCGCGGCGGCGGCCCGCTGTGAGAACAGCCCGGTGAAGATCGGCTGCCAGAGCATCTACCGGGACGATACCGCCGTGGGCGGCAACTTCGGCGCCTTTACCACCAACCGGCCCGCCTCCATTGCCAGGGCCATGGGCTGCGGCGGAGTGATCATCGGCCACTGTGAGGAGCGCAACGATAAAAACGGCGTTCTGGCCGAGGCCGGCGTGACCGACACCGCCGCCACCAACCGCCTTTTGAACAAGGAGATCAAGGCGGCCATTGCCCGGGGAATGAAGGTGCTGTACTGCATCGGCGAAAAGAGCGAGGAGCAGGACCGCTGGCAGGAGGTTCTGGGTGAGCAGCTGGACATCGGCCTGGACGGTGTGGACAAGAGCCAAGTGGTCATTGCCTACGAGCCCATCTGGTCCATCGGCCCCGGCAAGACCCCGGCGGACAAGCCCTACATCGAAAAGATCGCCCGCTTCGTGAAGGAACGCACCGGCGGCATCCCCGTGGTATACGGCGGCGGCCTGAAGAAGGACAACGCCGAGATGCTGGCCAGCATCGAGGAGATCGACGGCGGCCTGATTGCTCTGACCCGCTTCTCCGGGGAGATCGGCTTCTACCCGGACGAGTATCTCGAGATCATCCGCACCTACCTGGGCGAGTAACAAAAGAGGAGGAATGTTTCCATGAAACTGGATTTTGAATACGGCCACGGCCTGATGAGCGCCGAGCTGCCCGACAACACCGATGTGTTCATTCCCGGCACCACCGTGCCCGACCCGGATTACATCCCCGAGGATAAGCTGGAGGACGCCTATCTGGAGAGCCTGCGCAATCCCATCGGCATGAAGCCCCTGAGCGAGCTGGCCTTCCCCGGCGCAAAGGTGGTCTTCATCGTGCCCGACCGGGTCAAGGGCGGCGAGCAGCCCACCAGCCACCGCAAGGTCAGCATCAAGCTGATTTTGAAGGAGCTGTATGCGGCCGGCGTGAAGAAGGAGGACATCCAGTTCATCATCTCCAACGGCCTGCATCCCCGCGCTAAGCCCGAGGATTACAAGGCCATCTTCGGCGAGGAGCTGTTCAATGAGTTCTGGTACACCCACCAGATGACCAGCCACGACTCCGAGGACCCGGACAACATGGTCGACCTGGGCACCACCAAGCGGGGCGACCCGGTGTGCATGAACAAGACCGTGTTCGAGTGCGATATTCCCATTCTGATCGGCCACGTGCAGGGCAACCCCTACGGCGGTTACTCCGGCGGGTACAAGCACTGCGCCACCGGCATTACCAACTGGCGCAGCATCGCCAGCCATCATGTGCCTGAGGTCATGCACCGGGACGACTTCACCCCCGTGAACGGCGGCAGCCTGATGCGCCACAAGTTCAACGAGATCGGTATGCACATGGAGGAGAAGATGGGCCATCCCTTCTTCTGCTGCGACGCTGTGCTGGATACCAAGAGCCGCCAGATCGCCATCTACTCCGGCTACGCCAAGGAGATGATGCCCGAGAGCTGGAAGCTGGCCGACAAGCGCACCTACGTGCACTGGGCCGAAAAGAAATACGACGTGCTGGTCTTCGGTATGCCCCAGAAGTTCCACTACGGCGACGGCATGGGCACCAACCCCATCATGATGATGCAGGCGCTGAGCGCCCAGGTGCTGCGCTTCAAGCGCGTGATGAGCGACCACTGCGTGATCATCTGCTCCTCCATCTGCAACGGCTATTTCCACGACGAGCTGTGGCCCTACCTGCGCGAGGAGTGGGAGGCCTTCCAGCATGACCACATGAATATTCTGCCGGATATGAACCGTCTGGGCGAATACTACGCCACCAACGAGGAATACATCCGCAAGTACCGCTTCACCAACGCCTTCCATCCCTTCCACGGCTTCTCCATGATGAGCTGCGGTCACATCGCCGAGATGAACACCAGCGCCATCTACATCGTGGGCGCCGAGGAGCCGGGCATCGCCCGCAGCATGGGCCTGAAGACCCGCGCCACCTTTGAGGAGGCGCTGGCCGATGCCAAGAAGAAGTTCGTGGGCGAGAACCCCAACATTCTGGCGCTGCCCCAGACCTTCAAGGTTGCCGCTGTGCACCTGTGCATGAAGGACCCCAGCCAGGACTGCATGGACGAGTACGGCCATCATCCCTGCTGCGGCTAAGAGCGGTATACCCATTTTAAAATAAACCATGCCGGGCCCCCGGAATGAGGGGGCCCGGCCTTGCGCTTTTCAAGAGAGGAAGGAAACCAATGCAGGTTTTTGCATATCTTATCATCAGTTTGCTGGCCAGCATCGCCGGAGCCATCTGCGGCATCGGCGGCGGAGTCATCATCAAGCCCACCCTGGACCTGTTCCATCTGGACAGCGTGGCCACCGTAAGCTTTCTGTCCGGCTGCACCGTGCTGGCCATGAGCTGCTATTCCGTGACCAAGGCCATGCGCGCGGGCGACAGCAAGGTGGATCTGAAGATCGGTACCCCGCTGGCCATCGGCGCGGCCATCGGCGGCGTGGCGGGCAAGCAGATGTTCAGTGTGATCAGCGCCCAGTTCCAGGAGACCGCGGGTGCGGTGCAGGCCGCCTGCCTGTTTCTGATCACCCTGGGTACCATGGCGTACACCCTGTGCAAGGCGCGCATCCACACCAAGCAGATCGACAGCGCGGTGGTCTGTCTGATCATCGGCCTGTTGCTGGGCATCATGTCCAGCTTCCTGGGCATCGGCGGCGGCCCCATCAACCTGGTGGTGTTCTATTTCTTCTTCTCCATGGACACCAAGACCGCGGCTCAGAACAGCCTGTATGTGATTCTGGTCAGCCAGATCACCAGCCTGCTGGCCACGCTGGTCACCGGCAGTGTGCCGCCCTTCGGCTGGCTCAGCCTGGTGCTGATGGTCGCCGGCGGCATCGGCGGCGGCATGATCGGCCGTGCCTTCAACAAGCGGATGGACAACAAGGCGGTGGACAAGCTGTTCATCGGCCTGATGGTCATCATCATGGGCATCAGCCTTTATAATGTATATCAGTACACCTTTGCGGTGTGAGCGATTTCCAAAGTGCGGGCGGCCGGTTTGCGGCTGCCCGCTTTGCTTTTGCGGCCAAACAGTGTACAATAAAATCATATCGCATAAAATAGCGGGGCAAGACCCCGCGTACCAATAAGGAGAACCCAAATGATCTTGGATGCAAACGAACGGGAGCGGCTGGCCCACCAGGCACAGGAGCTGTTTTTGGCTGAGCCCGCCGACTATGAGGCGGCGGTGCCTGCACTGCGCCAGGCGGCGGCGCTGGGCGATGTGTGGTGCCTGTGCACCCTGGGCTGGTGCTGCGAATTCGGCAAGGGCACCGAGCTGGACCTGCC
>NZ_JAGHKE010000014.1:0-58237 GCF_017889395.1 Allofournierella sp.
CTGCTGCACCCGTTACGGCAACGTGATGTGCAGCCGCGGCAGCGTGATTCCCCTGTTCATCGACCAGATCAAGGCCGGCAAGCCCATCACCATCACCGATCCGGACATGACCCGTTTCCTGATGAACCTGGACGAGGCGGTGGACCTGGTGCAGTTTGCCTTCGAGCATGCAAACCCGGGCGACCTGTTCGTGCAGAAGAGCGACGCCTCCACCATCGGCGATCTGGCCAAGGCGGTACAGAAGCTGTTCGGCGACACCGGCACCCAGATCATCGGCACCCGCCATGGCGAGAAGCTGTATGAGACCTTGATGACCAAGGAGGAGCGCATCCGCAGTGAGGACATGGGCGGCTACTACCGCGTGTCCGCCGACGGCCGCGACCTGAACTACGACAAGTTCGTGGTGAAGGGCCAGGTGCACACCGAGGCCGACGAGGCTTACACCAGCCACAACACCCGCCTGCTGAACGTGGACGAGACCGTGGAGAAGATCCTCACCACCGACTACGTGCGCGAGGCCCTGGAGAACTGGAAGAAATAAACGGAAAAGGAAGCCATTGCAATGGATCTGAATACCCCTATCCTCATCACCGGTGCGGGCGGCTTCATCGGCAAAAATCTGGTGGCCACCCTGAAAACCGCCGGTTATACCGACCTGATGCTCTTTGAGCGGGACGATACCCCCGAGACCCTGGCGGAGTATGCCGCCAAAGCGGGCTTTGTGTATCATCTGGCGGGCATCAATCGCCCCAAGGACCCCAGTGAGTTCTATGCGGGCAACGCGGGCCTGACCGAAACCCTTCTCAACCTGCTGGACAAGGCGGGCAACAAGGCCCCGGTGCTGGTGACCTCCAGCACCCAGGCCGCGCTGGACAACGACTACGGCAAGAGCAAGGCCCAGGCCGAGCAGGCCATCTTTGCCCACGGCAAAGCCACCGGCGCGCCGGTGTATGTGTTCCGGCTGCCCGGCGTGTTCGGCAAGTGGTGCCGCCCCAACTACAACAGCGTGGTGGCCACCTTCTGCCACAACTCCGCCAATGGCCTGCCCCTCTCGGTGCGAGACCCGGAATACCGGCTGCCGCTGGTTTACATCGACGACGTGGTGGCCAGCTTTGTGGCCGCACTGGACGGCAATTGCACCCGCGAGGGCGACTACTGCGTGGTGCCGGTGGTGCACGAGACCACCCTGGGCCATCTGGCCGAGACCATCGAGGGCTTTGCCAAAAACCGCGAGACCCTGGACGTGCCGGACCAGACCCCCGGTAGCCTGGAGCAGAAGCTTTACTCCACCTGGCTGTCCTACCTGCCCGCCGACCGGTTCTCCTACCCGCTGAACATGCACTGCGACAACCGGGGCAGCTTCACGGAATTTCTGCACACCCCGGCCCACGGTCAGGTGAGCATCAATATCTCCAAGCCCGGCATCGTGAAGGGCAACCACTGGCACCACTCCAAGAACGAGAAGTTCTTGGTGGTGAAGGGCACCGGCGTGATCCGCTTCCGTGCGCTGGACAGCACCGAGGTCATTGAATACCACGTTTCCGGCGACAAGCTGGAGGTGGTGGACATTCCCACCGGCTACACCCACAACATCGAGAATGTGGGTCAGGACGATATGGTCACCGTGATGTGGGCCAACGAGGTCTTCGACCCGGACCACCCGGACACCTTCTTCCTGCCCGTCTGATTCTTCATAAAGGAGCGCGCTTTTTATGAGCAAACTGAAACTGATGACCATCGTGGGCACCCGGCCGGAGATCATCCGCCTTGCCGCCGTGATCAAAAAATGCGACAAATACTTTGACCAGATTCTGGTGCACACCGGCCAGAACTACGACTACACCCTGAACGGCATCTTCTTTGAGGACCTGGGCCTGCGGGCGCCGGATCACTACCTGAACGCGGTGGGCGAGGACCTGGGCGAGACCATCGGCAACATCATCGCCAAGAGCTACAAGCTGATGGTGGAATTAAAGCCCGATGCTCTGCTGATTCTGGGCGACACCAACAGCTGTCTGTCCGCCATTTCCGCCAAGCGGCTGCACATTCCCATCTTCCACATGGAGGCGGGCAACCGGTGCTTTGACGAGTGCCTGCCCGAGGAGACCAACCGCCGCATCGTGGACCACATCGCGGATGTGAACCTGTGCTACTCCGAGCACGCCCGCCGCTACCTGAACGCCGAGGGCACCGCCAAGGAGCGCACCTATGTGACCGGCAGCCCCATGGCCGAGGTCCTGCGGGCAAACCTTGCCCAGATCGAGGCCTCCGATGTGCTGGAGCGTCTGGGTCTGGAGCCCAAAAAGTACATGCTGCTCAGCGCCCACCGGGAGGAGAACATCGACACCGAGAAAAACTTTGTGGCCCTGTTCTCGTCCATCAACGCGCTGGCGGAAAAATACAACATGCCCATTCTCTACTCCTGCCATCCCCGCAGCCGCAAGCGGCTGGAGGCCATGAACTTCCAGCTGGACGAGCGGGTGCGCCTGCACGAGCCTCTGGGCTTCCACGACTACAACCACCTGCAGATGAACGCCTACTGCGTGGTGAGCGACTCCGGCACCCTGCCCGAGGAGTCCAGCTTCTTCACCAGCATCGGCAAGCCCTTCCCGGCGGTGTGCATCCGCACCTCCACCGAGCGCCCCGAGGCGCTGGACAAGGGCTGCTTCATTCTGGCGGGCATCACCGCCGGCGGCGTGGAGCAGGCGGTGGACTTCTGGCCGGAGCCCTTCCGCATCAACGACATTGTGGAGGGGTTTGTTGAGGACGGCCTGGAGGTGGATGTGCTGTGCGGCCTGCCCAACTATCCCAAGGGCGAGTGGTTTTCCGGTTACAAATACACCGGTCCCCGCCGGGAGGAATACAAGGGCGCGCAGGTGTTCCGGGCCGGTGAAATCCCCCGCAAGGGCAATTCCGGGGCCATGATCTTTTTGAATTATGTGAGCTGGCCCTTTTTCGCCCTGTTCAGCCTGTGGCGGCTGAAGGGCCCCTATGACGCGGTGCTCTGCTACAATACCAGCCCGGTGCTGATGAACTTCCCGGCCATTGTGTATGCAAAGCTCCACCGTATCCCCTTCACCAGCTACGTGCTGGACATCTGGCCGGAAAACCTGTACAGCGTGCTGCCGGTGCAGAATGGTCTTCTGCGCCACATCGCCAGCGCGGTGAGCGACTGGCATTACAAACGGGCCGAGCAGCTCATCGCCATGAGCCCCTCTTTGAAGGAGCGGCTCATGGCGCGCACCGGCAAGGGCGCCGACCGGGTGGCGGTGATCCCCCAGCACTGCGAGGATTTTTATGCCATTCCCCAGCCAGATGAGGCGCTGGCGGAGCGATATGCGGGCCGGTTCAATCTGGTGTTCACCGGCAACTTCAGCCCGGCCCAGAGCCTGGACACGGTGATCAGAGCCGCGGTGAAGGCCCGGAGCATGGGCGCGGAGAATCTGCGTCTTCTGATGGTGGGCGACGGCATGAGCCGACAGGCTCTGGAGGCGCTGACCGACGAACTGAACGCCCGGGATACGGTGGTGTTCACCGGCAGCGTGCCCCCGTCGGAGGTACCCCGCTATACCACGCTGGCGGATGGACTTGTGGCTTCTCTGAGCGCCAGCCCGGACCTGGGCATGACGGTGCCCGCCAAGATCGCCAGCTATATGGCGGCAGCAAAGCCGCTGCTGGCCAGTATGGACGGCGAGGGCGCCCGGGCGGTGGAGGCCTCCGGGTGCGGCTTTGCCAGCCCCGCCCAGGATTCCGACGCGCTGGCCAACAATATGCTGGCGCTGTATCGGGCCGGTGAGGCAGAACGCTCCACACTGGGGCAGAAGGCTTTCGCCTGGTACCAGGCGAACTACCGCCGCCGGGCGGTGCTGGACCAGCTGGAAGCATTTTTGATTCCAGGCGAAAAAACAAACGTTTGAGGTGAATCCCTTGAAGGTACTCGTGATCATTCCCTGCTATAACGAGGCGGAGAACATCTGCCGGGTGGTGCAGCGGCTGAAGGCCACCTGCCCGGATGTGGACTATCTGGTGGTGAACGACTGCTCCACCGACGACAGCGCCCGCATCCTGCGGGAAAACGGCTACAACTATCTGGACCTGCCGCTGAATCTGGGCATCGGCGGCGGTGTGCAGAGCGGTTATCTGTACGCCACAGCCAACGACTACGACATCACCGTTCAGATGGATGGCGACGGTCAGCATGACCCCCAATATCTGTACGATGTGATCCGCCCCGTGGCCGAGGGCAGGCTGGACATGTGCATCGGCAGCCGCTTCATCAAAAAGGAGGGCTTCCAGACCAGCTTCATGCGGCGGGTAGGCATCCGTTTTCTGAGCTTTATGATCCGGCTGCTCACCGGCCAGCGTGTGCTGGACGTGACCAGCGGCTACCGGGCCTGCGGCAAGCAGATGACCGCCCTCTTCGCCAAGCACTACGCCCAGGATTACCCGGAGCCGGAGGCCATCGTTACGGCCATCTGCAACGGCTACAAGGTGGGCGAGGTGCCGGTGGTTATGGAGGAGCGCCAGGGCGGCGTATCGTCCATCCGGGCCTTCAAGAGTGTGTACTACATGATCAAGGTCAGCCTGGCGCTCGTCATCCACCGGCTGAGCGCCATTCAAAAAGGAGGAAAAGGATGAGCCCGGTATTCCAAGGCCTGCTTTTGGTGGGCGATCTTGTTTTTCTGTTTCTCATCTTTGTGATGGTCAAGAACGGCCGACTCAGCGTCCGGTTCAGCCTGCCCTGGCTGGGGCTGGGCGCGGGCATGCTGGTGCTGGCCATCTGGCCGGAGGTCGCCAAGATCCTGCGCAGCCTGGTGCAGGTGGAGGTGGTCTCCAACATGGTGTTCATCATGCTGTTCTGCTTTGTGCTGCTGGTGCTGCTCATTCTGTGCGCAGTGGTCAGCGAGTACAATGAGCGGCTCAAACGCCTGACCCAGACAAACGCCATGCTGGAGCATCGGGTGCGCCAGCTGGAGGAGCAAATGCAACGTACCGGCCGGTAACAATCATCGGGCCTGTCCGTCTATTTTGGTATACAAATAACATGCGCAGCTGCCGGGCCTCGGTTTCGATCGGGGCCCGGCAGCCCCGCCAAAGGATTGATGCATTTCATGATGGCCTTGCTGCTCCATCTTTTTTTATTTTCTGCTTTTTTTCTGGGCTGGTGCCTCTGGCTGTTCCACCGGCTGCGGCTTCCGGCGGAGCAAACGCCGGTGGTCGCCATGTGCGCCCTTTCGGTGGTCACCTATCTGTTCGGGCTGGTGAACCTGTTCGGACTGATCCAGCCGGTCTTGTACGCCGGAGGAATCCTGCTGGGCCTGTGGACGCTTTTCCGGCAGGGGCCGAAGCTGCTGCGGCGCCTTGTCACCCTGCCCATGATCGGCTTCGGCCTGGTGTGCGGCTGGTTCATGCTGCTTTTGCGCGGCGCCGCCGTGGAAGGGCATGACAATTTTGCCCACTGGGCCATCGTGGCCAAAAGTATCCTGACCCACAACGCCTTCCCCACCGCCGCCAATACCGCGGTGGAATATGTGAGCTACCCGCCGGGAACCGCCGTCTGGATCAAACTGGTGTGTGATCTGCTGGGCACCTCGGACGGCACCATGCTGTTTGCCCACATTATCCTGAACATGGCCTGCATCCTGGCTTTGATCCCTCTGTGCCGCCGGTCGCTGCCGGTGGGGGCTGCGCTGGTTGCCTACGGCATCTTCTGCTTTTTGCAGTTCAACGGTTGCGGC
This sequence comes from Allofournierella sp., assembly GCF_017889395.1. Classification (NCBI taxonomy): domain Bacteria; kingdom Bacillati; phylum Bacillota; class Clostridia; order Eubacteriales; family Oscillospiraceae; genus Allofournierella; species Allofournierella sp. The sequence continues at coordinate 5,739 of NZ_JAGHKE010000014.1, forward strand.
AGCCTGATGGTGGACTACCTGTTCACCCTGCTGGTGCTGGCCACCGCCGCGGTGATTCTCGCCTCCTGTAACGAGCATTCCGCCGGCGGTCTGACCGGTGCGCTGGTCCTGCTCTGCTTCACCACTCTGGTGAAAAACAGCGGACTGATCTTTGCGGTCATCGGTCTTGTTCTGGCCCTCTGGGCGGTCTGGCACAGCGGCTTCTCCCGCAAGATCCGCTGGATCTGGAGCGGTCTGCTGACCCTTGCCCCTGTCGGTGTATGGGCACTCTGGCTGCTGCGGGTTCAGCTGGTATACGGCGAAACCTCTTCCAAGCACGCGGTCTCGGTGGAGAACTACGCCCAGCAGATCAGCGAAAAAAGCGCGGCGGATATCGCCGCCTTTCAGCAAAGCTTTTTCACCTACTGGCTGCACCCGGGCTACAGCGGCGTGGTCTTCTTCTGGATCACCGTCGCTTTTTGCATCGCGGTTCCGCTGCTGCTTCTGGCAATGGGCCGCATTGACAAAAAACGCACCCTGCTCTATGCCTGCGGCAGCCTGGGGACGCTGGCGTTTTATCTTTTCACCCTGTATCTGACCTATCTGTTATCCATGAGCCGGGAGGAGATGCTGGTTCTTGCCAGCCTTCCCCGCTACATCGTGTGCTTCTGCGCCGCCATCACCGGGCTTATGCTGATGGCGCTGCTGTGGCATCTGCAGGGACACAAGGCACGCCCCTGGGCGGGCGGAGTTATTCTTGCCTGCTGCCTGTACGCTCTGTTCGTCTGCCAGCCCGGTTCCCTGCGCTGCCTTTACAGCAAGCAGGATTACCAGAATAATGCCGAACAGGCCCCCTGGATCGAGCTGCGGGAGGAATACGGCCTGCCGGAAGGGGCCAGCTATCTGTTCTACACCAACAGCTCCCCGGTGGACGGCTGGACCGGCCTGATGGTGGCCCGCTATGTGTTCAACACCGACCACGCGGCGCTCTGGCAGCTGCGGGACGACGGTCCCTATCTGGCCGCTGCCTTTGAGGAATACGAGTATGTGGTGTTCAAATCCCCGGATGCGCAGAGCGATGCGGAGCTGGAGCGCTGGGGCTTTGACCCGGCTTCCACTCCCTATCTGGACCGGGGAACCTTCATTCAGCGGCAGCAGGAGCTGGGCTCCTGAAAGCCCCGGCAGTCTCTTGGATTCAACGATTTCGGTGTGAGGTGCATGCATGGATTTTAACACATTGGTCTTTTTGGGCTTTTTTGCGGGAGTTGCGGTACTCACCTACTGTGTCCCCCGCCCGGCAAAGCCCTACCTCTGGCTGCTGGCCAGCTATGCCTTCTATCTGTATAAACCGGAAAACGCCCGACTGGTGTTTATCCTCATCAGCGTGACCGTGGTGACCTGGGTGTGCGCCCTGGCCATGGACAGTGTTCCCCAACAGGCCACGCGGCGGCTGTTTCTGGTGGTCTCGCTGGGTGTTTGCTGCGGGTTTCTGTTCTTTTTCAAGTACTTCAACTTCTTCGGTGAGCTGCTGGGCGGCATCACCGGCCTGTTCGGCGGCGCGGCACCTCATCTGGACCTGATTGCCCCGCTGGGTCTTTCCTACTTTACCTTCCAGAGCCTGGGCTATGTGATCGATGTGTATCTGCACCAGACCAAGGCCGAGCGCAACCCGCTGAAATACGCGCTGTTCGTGAGCTTTTTCCCCTGCATCTTCACCGGCCCCATCGAGCGCAAGGAGCACCTGATGGCTCAGTTCGAGCATCCCCGCCGGTTTGACTATGACCGGGTGGCGGGCGGTTTGTTCCGGGTGCTGTGGGGCTATGTGAAAAAGATGGTCATTGCCGACAACATCGGCGTATTTGTGCGGGCGGTCTATTCCGCACCGGACCAGCACACCGGCCCTTATCTGCTGGCGGCCAGCCTGCTGTTCAGCTACCAGATCTACATGGACTTCTCCGGCTGCTGCGACATCGCCATCGGCGCGGGCCGGATGCTGGGCTTTGATCTTCTGGAAAACTTCAACCGCCCCTTTGCCGCCAAGACCTACACCGAGCTGTGGAACCGGTGGCACATGAGCCTGACCAACTGGTTCAAGGACTACATCTTCACGCCCCTCTCCTTCTATAACCGGGGCGCGGAGGGCTTCCTGGGCAAGCTGCAGGGCTGGTTCAACATCTTTATCATCTTCCCCATCAGCGGCCTGTGGCACGGCGCCAGTCTGGGCTATGTGATCTGGGGCGTTCTGAACGGCCTGTTCATGGTGGTGGGCAAGGCCACTGCCAAAAAGCGCCGCAAGCTGGCCAAGAAAAACCCGCTGTATCAGGTTCCTCATCTGCAGGGATTCATCCAGCGGTGCTGCGTGTATCTGCTGTTCACCGCCTGCATCGTCTTCTTTGCGGCCGATCTTTATGGCGGTCAGGCGGGCACCGTGTTCGCCGGTCTTTTCACCGGCTGGGGGAAGGCAGGCCTTGCCCAGCTGGCCAGCGGCTTCGCGGCGCTGGGGCTGGGCGGCAGTACCGTTCTCATGCTGGTGGCCAGCAGCCTGGTTGTGGAACTGATCGAAGCCCGCGGCCCGGTGGCTCAGTGGATTCGCACCCAGCGGGCCTGGGTGCGCTGGCCGCTGTATTACGGGCTCTGCCTGCTGCTGCTGTTCTTCGGCGTATTCGGCCAGTCGGCTTATATCTACCAGCAATTCTAAGGAGGTGCGGCGATCTTGACCAATCAACCCAAGCGCAAAAAAAAGCGCAGCCTTGTGCGCACGCTCCTGTATCGTTTCTTCACCGGGCTGGAGATTCTGATCAAATTCTGCTTTTTCATCCCCATTCTGCTGTTCATGGTCTGGTTCAGCCATAAGGTGGACATCAGCGGCCTGTTCCAGGGCGAACTGGCTCCTCGCGAGGTGGCCAACATGCTGCTGGCAGGTGACACCGTTTCCAACTACGACAAGATGGACGAGCGGGCGGTGCTGGAGCTGTATGTACAGAATCTGCCGGAGGAGCAGGTGCCGGAAACCATTGCTCTTGGCTCCAGCCGGGTGCTGCAGCTGCAGCAGGAGCTGGTGGGCGGCAGCTTTTTCAACATGGGCCTGAGCGGCGCCTCCGCCATGGATGTGATGAACTGCTTCTATCTGCTGGACAAGGAGGGCAAGCTGCCCAAAAACCTGATCATCGAGGTGGACCCCTGGCTGTTCAACGGCGAGAATCCCACCCTGAACCAGCAGGCCGACACAGAACTCTTTCCGGAATTTTTGCAGAACGCTCTTGGCATTGAAAGCGATTATCAGGAGCCGGACAAGCTGGAGCTGTGGAAGGCACTGATCGACCCGGCCTACTTCCAGGGCAACGTGAAATATGCTCTGAAGCAGCGGGCCACCGGCGAGACCACCACCGAGGACGGCGAAAGCATTCCCTTCCAGCCGGTGAGCGGTGATCTGGACCAGCTGGAATACAACGCCAAAGCCCCGGACGGCACTGTGGTCTATCAGGCGGATTTTCGCAACTGGAATTACGACCAGGTGATGGCCGAGGTACTGGATCAGGCGGGCACCCTGGACGGACTGCACGGCTTTTCCCAGATGGACCCCTACTGGACCGATCTGTTCGAGCGTTTTGTAAGCTATGTGCAAAGCAAGGATGTGAACGTGGTCTTGCTGCTCACGCCCTATCACCCCTTCATCATCAAATATGTCCACGACAATCCCCAGGGCTTTGAGGGCTTCTTTGATGTGGAGCCCTGGCTGCGCAGCTTTGCCCAGGAGCACAACATTCCCCTGTACGGCAGCTACCATGCCAGCCGCATCGGCGTGCCGGAAAGCCTGTTCTACGACGGCCTGCACTGCAAACCGGAGGCCCTCAAGCTGTACTTCCCCGGCATCGAGGCCGCGCTGCAGGGCCTGCAGACCTCCTATGAGGCTCAGTATCTGGAAACCTACGGGGCGGACAATGCCGATCTGGTGACCAACGCCCTGGTGGGCACCACCGCCGACTGCCTGGTGGTGGACGAGGAATGGTTTGCCAAGGCCAGCACCACCTGATCTCCGTTCCTCCTGTACAACAACAAAAGCCCCGCTTCACGCGCTGTTGCAGCGCGGTGAAGCGGGGCTTTTCTCTGTTTAAGCGTAAGCGTTCAAGCCAAGACCGGTTTCCAGGTCAGACAGCATCCGGTCCAGAGCAGTAATACCGCCTTCCGCCGTGTACCATACCGCCGGGTTGGCCAGATGGACCACGTGGCCCTCCTGCGCCGCCTGAGTCTTGTTCACCAGCTCATTGTCCATGATCTCCTGGGCCAGCTTGGCGCCATCGGTGCCGATGGCCGCGTCACGGTCCATCACAAAGATGTACTGGGGGTCCTTTTCCACGATGAACTCGAAGGAAGCCTCATTGCCGTGGGTGGAGGTGTCGATGTTGGCATCCACGCCGATGTTCTCAAAGCCGATCTCCCGGCCGATCAGCGAGCAGCGGCCGTCGTTGCCCAGCACGTTATAGCTGCCGCTGGTGCACATGCCCACAATGGCGGTCTTGCCGGCAGCAAACTCCTGCAGAGCGGCAATGCGGCCGTCAAAGCCCGCCATCAGCTCCTTCGCCTTGCTTTCCAGCCCGAACAGAGAGGCAACGGTGGCGGCGTTCTGGCGCACGCTCTCCACCACGCCCAGCTCGGTATCGGTGGAAAGATAGATCACCGGCGCGATCTCGCTCAGAGCATCGTAGGAGGAGGCCAGGCGGCCGCCGATGAAGATCACGTCCGGATCGCTGGCCATCACCGCCTCCAGATCCGCCTCCTTGATGGTGCCCAGGTTGGCCACCGCTTTATCCTCCATATAGCTCTTCAGGTAATCCAGACTGGTGGAGGCGCTGCCCACCACCCGGCCGCCCAGGCCCAGTGCATCCAGAATGTCCAGGCTGGCCATATCCAGCACTGCGATCCGCTGAGGATCGTAGGGAACCGTCAGTTCCACGGTTTCCTTGCTGCCGTTCAGGCTCCGGATGGTTATTTCCTGCTGTGCGGCAGAGGAGGAACCGGATGCGGCCGCCTCACTTTCGCTTTTGGGGGACGCCATTGCGGCCAGGTCTGCCGCGATGCCGCCGCAGGCGGTCATGGAAAGGGCCAGCAAGCCGGCCAGCGCCAGGGAAAGATATTTTTTCATGGGAAATTTCTCCTTTGATGGAAGATTTGTTTGAAATGTGCGTCAGTAATAGATGGACAGCGGCCTGCCCTTCACGGTCTGGACCTCAAACTCCACTCCGTAGATGTCGGACAGATTCTCCTTGGTGATCACCTCGTGCACCGGGCCGAACTTGGCGATGCCGCCGTCCTTGAAGGCGCAGATGTAATCGGAGTAAAAGGCCGCATAGTTGATCTCGTGCAGCACCAGAATCACGGTTTTGCCCAGCTCATCGCACAGGCGGCGCACCGTCTTCATCAGATTGGTGGCGTGGTAGATGTCCAGATTGTTGGTGGGCTCGTCCAACAGGATATACTCGGTGTCCTGGGCGATGACCATGGCGATCAGCGCCCGCTGCCGCTGCCCGCCGGAGAGCTCATCCAGAAACCGGTCCTGGAATTCCTCCAGCTCCATATAGGCAATGGCCCGGTCAATGATCTCTGTGTCCTCGGCGGTGAGCCGGCTGCCGGAATAAGGGAAGCGGCCGAAGGCCACCAGCTCCCGCACCGTGAGCTTCATCTGAATGTTGTTGGACTGGGTGAGAATAGCCAGCCGCCGGGCCAGCTCCCGGCTCTTCCAATGGCCGATGTGAGTGCCGTCCAGCTCCACCAGGCCCTCGTCCTGGGCAATGAGCCGGGAGATCATGCTCATCACGGTGGACTTGCCCGCCCCGTTGGGGCCGATCAGTGAGGTCACCTTGCCCTTCGGAATGGAAAAGCTCACCCCGTTCACCACAGTCCTGCCCTGATAACGCTTGGTCAATCCTTGAATCTTCATGGTCACACCTTCTTTCTTGCCAAAAGCAGATAGAGGAAATAAAGTCCACCGCCCACCGTGATAAACACGCTCACCGGCACGGCGTAGGAATACACATGCTCCACAATGAGCTGGCCGCCCACCAGCACCGCCATGCCGAACAAGGCGGAACCGGCGATCAGCTGAGTATGCCGGTAGGTGCGCAGCAGCTGGCGGGAGAGGTTGGCGATGATCAGCCCCAGAAAGGAGATGGGGCCCACCATGGCGGTGGCCACCGCGATGCAGAGGGCAACCCCCAGCAGCAGGCGGCGGATGCAGCGGTCGTAGTCCACGCCCAGGTTGATGGCCTGGTCCTTGCCCAGAGTCAGCACATCCAGCAGGGCAAGCTCCCGCCGCAGGGCAAAGGCCACCCCTGCCAGCAGCAGCACCGAGAACAGCAGAATCTCGGAGTTGATGTTGCTGAAGCTGGCCACCAGGGTGCTCAGCAGGCTGTCGTACTCGTTGGGGTCCATCACCCGGGTGAGGGTGGTCTGGATGCTGCCGAAAAAGGAGGTGAGCACCGTGCCCACCAACAGCACATACAGCACGTTGTGGCGGGTCATGCGGAAGATCCAGCTATACAGCACCGTGGCCGCAATGCCCATCAGCACCACATCCACCCCGAAGGCCAGATTCGCGTTGGTGGCGACCACACTGGCCGATCCCAGAAAGAACACCACCGCGGTGTGGATGAGGGTGTACAGCGCGTTCATGCCCAGCAGGCAGGGGGTAACGATGGTGTTGTTGATCACCGACTGGAACACAATGGACGCCCCACCGATGGACACCGCCGTGACCGCCATGGCCGCCAGCTTGGGGGCGCGGATCTTCATGGAGTAGGCGAACAGACGGGCGTTGGCCGGGTCGGTATTGACCAGCAGATAGCCCGCGGCACACACCAGCGCCAGTACCGCCAGAATCAGCAGCTTGCGCCGGTTGGACCGGATGGCAGCAGTATTCATGCTTCGCAGCCTCCTTCCTTTGCCGGCATGGGGCAGCAGCTCTGCGCCGGAGCCGTGAGCCGGATGGCCTTCCGGCCATTGCGCAGCCGGTAAAACAGCAGGCCGATAAACAGCACACTGCCCAGAATGCCCACGATCAGCTCGATGGGCAGCTCATAGGGCGCGATCACCACCCGGCCGATCATGTCGCACACCAGCACAAAGATGGCACCGAACAGGGCGGTATCCGCCAGAGTGCCGCGGATCTTATCGCCCTTGAACAGGGCCACCAGATTGGGCACGATCAAACCGATATAGGAGATGGAGCCCACGACCACCACCACGCTGGCGGTGATCATGGCCGAGATGCTCAAGCCCATGAACAGCACCAGATTGTATGGCACGCCCAGGTTTTTGGAAAAATCCCGGCCCAGGCCCACAATGTTGAAGTGGTTGGCGAACACAAAGGCCAGCACGATCAGCGGAGCGGTGAGCCATACGATCTCATACCGGCCCTTGATGACCAGGGAAAAATGTCCCACCAGCCAGGAGGACAGCGCCTGGGTCATCTCGTACTGATAAGCCAGATAGCTGGTCACACCGCCGATCACATTGCCGAACATGATGCCCACCAGCGGCACCATGACCGCATCCTTGAACCGGATGCGCTGGATGAACCACACAAATACCCAGGTGCCCGCAATGGCGGCGGCAAAAGCGAACAGCGCCCGCCCCCACAGGGTGGAATCCGGCAGGAACAACAGGGCAAACAGAATGCCCAGCTGGGCGGAAGAGATGGTCGCCCCGGTGGTGGGGGATACAAATTTATTGCTGCACAGCTGCTGCATAATCAGTCCTGCCACACTCATGCCCGCGCCGGTGCACAGAATGGCCAGCAGCCGGGGCAGGCGGGACAGAAGAAAGATCTCCCAGGTGTGGGCATCGCCCTGTATAAGCGCTCTCAGCTCCAGATCGATCACGCCCACAAACAGGGATGCGGCGGCCAGTATTGCCAGAATCGCCGCAAGCACTGCAGTGATCCGGTTGGATTTCATGGATGGTACCCTCCTTATCGCACAAGGTTAGTATAAACTAACCACTTTTCATAAAGTAAGCGCGGCCTGGGGCAGCTGGTCTTGTCTGCCGGGCACCGCGCATTGCATGAGTGAGTATAGCATGAAAAAAAGCAGCCGCGCAATCAAATTCTTGCGCGGCTGCTTTTACAATCTTGCTGTTTAAACAAGTTCAGGCCTGATAATCATACTGCAGCATGGGCTCGGTCCAGTGCTCCAGCACCTTGCACATATCCGCTGCCGTGGCCTTGGCACCGGGCAGGTCGTGCTCCAGGTAGTTGCCGCACTCCTTGCGCTCGCTGCCGGGGATCTTGCCCTCAAAGTCGGCGATGAAGGCAAAGCACTCCCGCACCAGAGCAATGGCCTGCTCCCCGCTCATGGCATCCCGGGTGAGGAAGTAAAAGCCGGTGCGGCAGCCCATGGGGCCCACGTAGATGATCTGGTCGCTGTAGGCGGAGTTGCGCACATAGGTGGCGAACAGATGCTCGAAGGTGTGCATGGCGGGACTGGGCAGATACACGCCCCCGTTGGGCTTGACCATGCGGATGTCGTAGGTGATCACGTCGCCGTCCACCCGGGAAACATACATGCCCTTTTCCAGCTTGTCGTGGTCGACGGTAAAACTTGCGATGGTTTTCATGGGAATCCTCCTGCTCAGTAGGCGATGCTGCCCAGCACCTGACCGTCAATGGTCTTGGTGGTGAACAGGCCGTTTTCATAGATCATATAGCTGTGGGAGCCGTCCTTGGGAATGGATACGCTGCCCGGGTTCAGAATCAGGGTATCGCCCTGCCATTCGGCGTGCTTCACATGCACATGGCCGAACACAAAGGCACTGTGGGCAGGCATGGGAGGCAGGTTCTCCGGGTTGAACTTGTGGCCGTGGGTGGCAAACAGGCACTTGCCCTCCTCCAGCCAGAGGGTGGTATAATCGGCCATCACCGGGAATTCCAGCACCATCTGGTCCACCTCGGCCTCGCAGTTGCCCCGCACCGCGATGATCTTCTCCTTCAGGCCGTTCAGCATGGGGATCACCTTTTTGGGTGCATAGCCCTCGGGCAGGTCGTTGCGGGGGCCGTGATACAGCAGATCCCCCAGCAGCAGAATGCGGTCCGGCTGCTCGGCCTGAATGCGCTCCATCAGTTTTTCACAATAATAGGCCGAACCGTGCAGGTCGGACGCGATCAGAAGCTTCATACGTTTACGACTCCTTTGAAATGGATTTTCGTTTTTTCCTCTGTCTTTTCAAAACCGGGCTGACGCTGCGGCCAGAAAAGCACCCCGCACAGCAGCCAGACGGTCACATTCATGCAGGCCCACAGCACATGGGTCTCCATGGTGGCGTGGCAGAGCATCACCAGGCAGCACACCGCCTCGGCAGTCAGGCCTTCCTTGAGCAGCCGCCACATCAGCAGGGCAAAGCCCAGCCAGATCAGGGCACTGGCCACCGGACCGGCCACGATCCAGTAATACAGATAGGCATTGTCCACCAGCATATCCGCCCCGGGCATCTGGCCCGCAATGGCAAACGGCATGGTGGTAATGCCCTGCCAGCCCAGTGAGATGCGGGTGCTGAACAGACTGTCCAGCCGGGCCAGCAGCGGGTTCTCCGGATTCCAGCCAAGGGCAAGTCCCATACTGGCGGCAAAGGCCAGCAGCGGCGCAGCCGTGAGCAGCAGCCGTACCGGCAGCGGACGCAGCACGCCGGGCCAAATGTGCACCACCAGCAAAGCGGCGATGAGCAGCACCAGGCAGATGGTGACAGCCCGGCTGTCCGGCCCGAAGTTGCAGAATACCGTCAGCACTGCCAGCAGGGCAAAGTCGAACCATTTCAGCCGCTTTACCCCCCGCAGGCACACAGACATCAGTGCAAGGGCCAGCAGGCAGGCCCCGAAGAAATTGTACCAGCCATAGCCGAAGCTGTTCCGGTAGCGGCCGGTGCCCAGCTCCTGCACGGTATCGATCACACCTGCCACCGAGCTGAGCGCCACAACACCCACGCTGAGCGCTCCCACCGGCAGCACCAGCTTCAGCGCCCGGCGCAGCGGCACATCCTTGGCTGCCAGCGCAAACAGCAGCGCCATCATCATCCACTTATTATGGTCGTTCATAAACACCCAGCGGATCACAAACAGCACGCAGAAGGCAGCAGCCAGCTGGCGGCCGTCGTACCGGGTGCAAAGCAAAATCTTGACCAGCAGGCAAAGCACCACCAGATGGTCCAGCGCCATGGTACCGTATTCAAACAGCCAGGGCAGACGGTCCCGATACAGGCTGTTCACAAAAAAGATCTCGAACTGGTAGACCGCCGCTGCCACGATAAACAGCCAGGGTGCCAGCGCCTGCCGGACATCGCCCAGCCAGCCGCCGAACAGCTGCCGCTGCACCGTCAGCTGTCTGCCCAGATCAAACCAGGGAGCTTCCATGGGGCGGCGCAGCGTCTGCCAGGCATACCACATGCAGCCCAGCGCAAGCCCAAGCACGGCAAGATTCGCATAGCCGTAAAGGCAGTCGATGATAAAAGAATGCAAGGGTCCTTCTCCTTTAAAAAACAGGGTGGCAGAGCCCGCGCCGCAGGCTCTGCCCTCTGCCGCGTCCTGCGCGGCTCAGCTGTATTTCTTCACAATGTCCTGCATGGCCTCAAACTGCTGCTCCATATCCTGCACCAGCTTGAACTGGGTGCGGGCGCGGATCAGGTTGTGGGTGGGATACTGGGTCTTGAAGTAGGTATCCCCCTGCAGGTAGTCAGTTAAAAAGCGCATGCCGCACTCCAGCGTCAGCAGCTTTGCACCCCAGGCCAGATTCGCCTTCTCGTTTTCGGTGAGCACATCGCCTGCGGTTTCCAGATAGCCCTTGGTGTAGGCCTCGAACAGATCGATGTCGAAGTTCACCTTGGCAAGATCCGGCTCGTCCTCAGCGGCATGGGTGGCACCGAAGCGGATGGAGTCACCGAAGTCATTGAGAGCAAGGCCGGGCATGATGGTATCCAGATCAATGATGCAGATGCCCTCGCCGGTCTTCTCGTCGAACAGGATGTTGTTCAGCTTGGTGTCGTTGTGGGTGACCCGCAGAGGCAGGGTACCCGCCCGCAGCTGGCTCATGAGCACGCTGCAGTCCGCCGCATGGTCCAGCACAAACTGGATCTCATCCTTGCAGGTACGGGCACGGTTTTTCACATCCCGGCGCAGCGCCTGTTTAAAATTCTTCAGCCGGTCCTCGGTGTCGTGGAACTTGGGAATGGTCTCGTACAGGGTATCCGCCGGGTAGCCGTCCAGCTGCTTGAGAAAGCGGCCAAAGCTGCGGGCGGACTGATAGAACTGCTCCGGGCACTCCACACTCTGGTAGCAGACCGAATCCGGAATAAAGTTATAGCACCGCCAGGGCAGGCCATCGGTATCCTCGAAATAGTTTTCCCCGGCTTTGGTCTTGATATAGCTCAGGGTCTCCCGGTCCGGGTCACCGCCGGCGGCTCGGATGCTCTGGCGCAGGTACTCGGTCACGCCGAAGATGTTCTCCATCACCTCGCGAGGCTTTTTGAACACATTGATGTTGATGCGCTGCAGCACGTAGCTCAGCTCTTCCTCGCCGTTCTCTCCGGGCATAAACACCGCGTAGGTCTCGTTGATGTGGCCCGCGCCGAAGGGCTGCACATAGCTGCACTGGTTGCCGAAGCCGAAGGCATACAGCGCATCCTCCAGCATGCGGCTGTCCACACCGTCGATCTTGCGGCGCTTGGCAAAGATCACCTCGCCCGCCTCCACCTTGCGGTGGGCCTCCACATGGCAGTTGGCCTTGACCACGCTGCCCAGACCGATGTGCGCGCCCTCGTCCACTACCGTATCGTGGTCAATGATGGCGCCGCTGTTCACCAGGCAGCCCAGACCCAGCTTGCTGTGGGTGTTGATCACGGCCCGCTGCATCACAAAGCTGCCCGCGCCGATCTCGGCACTGGGGCTGACCACCGCGCTGGGATGGATGATGGTGGGCACCACAAAATCCGCCTCCAGCAGCTTTTTTACCCAGTGCAGCCGCATCTTGTTGTTGCCGAAGGCGGCCACCGCACAGGGGTATTCCTTGCGGAAGTCCTTGTAGTCCACCAGCTTGCCGATGACGCAGGCCTCCTTGCAGGCATCGTCCAGCATGGCAATTTTATCAAACTGGCGGGTCGCCATGGCGGATTCGTAGACCATATGGCCAAAACCGCCTGCGCCCAGAATCAATAGGTTCGGCATTGGGTTTTCCCCTTTCTGTTTGCCCGGCTGCCGCGCACAGCGGCAGATCCGGTGAAAATCTGTCAGAAATCAATGTAACTCTATTATAGTAAAAGAAACACCCCAATACAAGGTATCGGGGTGTTTTTCCTATTGACCCGCCAATTCTCAAACTGGTTCACCAGCTGCCGCCGCCCTGCATGAACACAGCCGCCAGCAGCTGCAGCACCATCAGTGCTGCAGCGCCCGACAGCATGACCGCACCGCTTTTGTTTATTTTCCATTCCCGGCCCTCCGCCGCCATCCGCTTGGCCCGGCCGGTCTGGCACAGCAAAAAGACGATGCCCAGGCAGACGCCCGGCAGCATGGTAGCCATCTGCGCTATGGCCCCCGGGCTGTTGTTGGGGATGCGGAACACCCCCGCACAGAAAAGACAGAGGAAGAATTGTGCCCCGAACAGCCCGCTCCACCAGAGCACCGGCTTTGCCTGCTGGGTCTGGATATCCTTTGCCAGCTCGCGCCCCGGCTTTGCTTTGGCCGCAAGACCGGGATACCCGGTCACCAGATTCCGGCCGTATTTGTACTGGGCGCAGCCAATGGCTCCCAGCAGCCCGACCGCCTGAATCACGATCAGAACGCCGAAGCTCCATCCGCCGGGAGCAAAGGCCAGCGGCACCGCGATCAGACTAATGCCCGCCGTGGTCAGCTGGACCCACAGGTCCATGGCTCGCACCAGTGTTTCCAGCTTTTTTTCGTCGTAGGCCGCGTCCGGGTCATAGCCCGCCAGCATGGTATAGTCGCCGCTGGAGGTCATCATGGCCAGAATCGGGTGCAGGCTTCCGCCGCACAAAAACAGCAGCACCGGCAAAAGTACCCAGTCCAGCTGCCCCCGCGCTGCCCCCAGCACAAACAGCCCAAGCTGTACTGCCAGTGCCAGCCAGAAGGCAAATCGGGTAGCCTTTTGCCAGGCGGCACAGCGGCGGCGGAAGGCGGCATCCGGGTCCAGCCCGCCCACTAGCTCATCCAGGCTGCAGCCCAGCGCCGCGGTCAGCTGCTGCAGGGTGGCAAGGTCCGGCTGGGTGCGGTTTTGCTCCCAGCGGCTCACCGCCTGCCGGGTCACAAACAGCTGCTCGGCCAGCTGCTGCTGGCTCAGCCCCGCCGCCCGGCGCAGAGCCGCCAGCCTTCCGCCAAAGTCCTGACTCTGCTCTGTTTTTGTTTGCTGCTGTTCGCTCATGGTATTGCCCCGCTTTCCGCCCGGTGTTGTTCCGTTTTTCTGCCCTCAGTATAGCACCGGCCCACGGCGCGCCGCAAGCAACAGCCTGTTGCCTGCCTTCTTCGGGCACAGAAAAAGGCGGGAGCCGGTGGCTCCCGCCTGGGTCATGCGATTCAAATCAATCCCGGCTGCGGCCGAAGATGCGCAGCAGATACAAAAACAGGTTGATGAAGTCCAGATACAGCTGCAGCGCCGCGAAGATGGAGGCCTTTTTCGCCATGGCCTCGTTGCCTGCATAGGCAAAGTACAGCGCCTTGATCTTCTGGGTGTCGTAAGCGGTGTAGCAGGAGAAGATCACGATGCCCAGAACGCTGAACAGAATGCTGGAACCGCTCATAAAGAACATGCCGATCACGCTCACGATCATCAGCACGATCAGGCCCACCATCAGCGGGGTGCGCCAGCTGGTCAGGTCCCGCTTGGTCAGGTAGCCGTAGGCGGCCATCACGCCGAAGTACAAAGCAGCCGCACCAAAGGCCATGAGCACATCGCCCATGTTATACAGCCACAGGTAGGAGCTGAACACCAGACCGTTCACCGCCGCATAGACGAAGAACAGCGCCCGGGCCGAGCCCACGCTCATGCTGTGCAGCCGGGAGACCAGCGCCATGACCAGCACGATCTCCAGAATCGCCAGACCAAAGAAGGTGAAGCTGGAGCGCAGCAGATAGAAGCCGATATTGCTCATGTAAGCGACCAGCGACACACCGAAGGTGACCAGCAGACCCGCGAACATCCACAAAAATGTTTTTGCGGTGTAGTTGCTCAGGGTCTCGTACTGGAATTTTTCATTCATATAAACGGTGTTCGGGCCGGAATTGTTCCATTGATTGTAATCGTTCATATCATCAGATCCTTTCTTTGAGACTGATTATACCGTATATTATATCTGGATTTGTAAATAAAATCAAAATCTTTTATAATGACTTTGTGACAAGATCCCCAAAAGGAGCGTTTTCCATGGCCTTCGGTCTTTATCTTCATATCCCCTATTGCCTGGCAAAATGCCGCTACTGCGATTTTTATTCCAGGGGCGGCAGCCGGGGCGTTCCGCCGGAATACGTGGACGCACTGGTGCGCCGGATGGACAGCTTTCGCCGTCAGGGCCTTTTGCCGGAGCATCCGGACACGGTGTACTTCGGCGGCGGTACCCCCAGCCTGTTAACACCGGAGCAGGCCGCCCGGCTGATCTCTGCCGCCTGCCCTGCCCCCGGCGCGGAGGTGACGCTGGAGGCAAACCCGGAAACCGTGACCGAGGCCAGCCTCACCGGCTTTTTGCAGGCGGGAGTGAACCGGCTGAGCCTGGGGGTGCAGACCGCCTTTGACGAGAGTCTGGCCCGGCTGGGCCGCCCCCACACCGCCGCCCAAAGCCGACAGGCCTTTGCGGCAGCAAAGAGGGCAGGCTTTGCCAACATCAGCGGCGATATTATGATGGCCCTGCCCCGGTATACACGGGAGGAGTTCGACGCCACCCTGGAGCTGATCGCCACCGGAGGGGCCACCCACATCTCGGCCTATCTGTTAAAGATCGAGCCTGGCACCGCCTTCGGCAAGCGTCCCCCTGCCGGACTGCCGGATGAGGATGTCGCCGCGGATTTCTACCTCTATGGGGTGGAGCAGCTGGAAAAAGCAGGCTTTGCCCAGTACGAGATCAGCAACTTTGCCCGCCCCGGCTTTGAGGGGCAGCACAACCTGCTGTACTGGAACTGTCAGGACTATCTGGGTCTTGGTCCCGCAGCTCACAGCTGCGTAAACAACAAACGCTTTTACTGGCCCGGCGATACCCGCGCCTTTCTGGACCCGGACTGCCAGCCGGTGCAGGACGGCAGCTGCGGTGCGGAGGATTACATCCTGCTGCAGCTGCGGCTGGCCAGCGGCCTGGATCTGAAGGACTTGAAAGAACAATACAATGTGGAATTTTCGCAAAAACAATTGCATTTTGTAAAACAATGTGTAGCCGCCGGATATGCCCGATTCCAGAATAACGTGCTCACTCTTACCCCTGCCGGGCTGATTATCCAGAACAGCATCCTGTGCGAGCTGCTGGGCTGAAACCTGCGTTTGCTGCTTTTCAGCCAATCCCCACCGGGAATATTATATGCACAAAAAGCCGCCCGCCTTCGGTTTGTTCCGAGTGCGAGCGGCTTTTTCAGGTATTTTTATTTACAAAACGTATATTTTCTATCGTTTTCTACGGAAATTCGGGTCAATCCTCCCACTTTTCGCACAGGGCTTCCACCTGACTTGCCATGCGGGCCAGCTCCTTGTTGGCGTGGCCTTCCTTGGCCTTGATGATGTTCAGCAGGCGATGGCCGGCATCCAGCAGACGGCGGAACACCGGGTTCTGGCTGCGCAGGCCGGCCTTCTTCTCCTCGATGCGCTTGCGGTTGCCCAGAGCCAGGCAGTGGCCGCTCACCAGATCGTAGACCGCGCCGTTGTAGGGAGCGCTGGCGGAATAGCCCAGCTCGGCCATCAGCCGGTTGGCGAAGATATCGCAGACGGTGTCCTCGCCGTGGGTCACGAACACATGCTGGGGCTTGTAGTCCTTGAAGGCAGCGGCCCAGCGCATCAGGCCCTCGTTGTCCGCGTGGCCGGATACGCCCGCCAGCACCTTGATCTGGGCCCGCACCTCGATGGTCTCACCAAACAGCCGGACCTCCTTTGCCCCCTCCACCAGGGCGCGGCCCAGAGTGCCGGGGCTCTGGTAGCCCACGAAGAGCACGGTGCTCTGGGGCTGCCACAGGTTGTGCTTCAGGTGGTGGCGGATACGCCCCGCCTCGCACATGCCGCTGGCGGAAAGAATCACCTTTCGGCTCTGGTCAAAATTGATGGCCTTGGAATCGTCGCTGCTCACGGCCAGCTTCAGGCCCTTGAAGCTGATGGGGTTCACCCCCTGCAGCACCAGCGCCCGGGCCTCCTCGTCGTAGCATTCCGCCCACTGATCCCGGAAGATGTGGGTGGCCTCCACGGCCAGCGGACTGTCCACATAGACGGTGAAGTCGCCGTACCCCTTCACCAGATTCTGCTCCTTGATCTGGCGCAGGAAATACAGCATCTCCTGGGTGCGGCCCACCGCGAAGCTGGGAATTACCAGATTGCCGCCCCGGTCGAAGGTGTCCTGAATGACTCCTGCCAGCTCGGCCACATAGTCCGGACGGGGGCCGTGGCTTCGGTCGCCATAGGTGGATTCCATCACCACATAGTCCGCCTCGCTCAGGTACTGGGGGTCCTTGAGCAGAGGCTGGTGGTCGTTGCCGATGTCGCCGGAGAAGACCAGCTTTTTGGTGACTTCGCCCTCGGTGACCCACAGCTCGATGCTGGCCGAGCCCAGCAGGTGGCCCATATCCACAAAGCGGCCCTTCACGCCGGCAGCTACATCGAAGGTCTCGCCGTAATCAATGGGTTCAAACAGCTTCAGCGCGTCCTCCGCATCCTGCATGGTATAGATGGGCTCGTATTCCGCCGCGCCCGAGCGCTTGGCCTTGCGGTTGCGCCATTCCGCCTCAAATTCCTGGATGTGGGCGGAGTCGCGCAGCATGATGTTGCACAGCTCGGCGGTGGCGGTAGTGGCGAACACCGCCCCCCGGTACCCGTTTTTCACCAGCAGCGGAATGCGGCCGGAATGGTCGATGTGGGCGTGGGTGAGCAGCAGGCTGTCCACCTGGCCGGGTGCCAGCGGCAGAGGCTGATTTTCATAAATGTCCTTGCCCTGCTCCATGCCGCAGTCGATCATGATGTTCTGGTCGTTTGCCTGAAGCAGATAACAGCTTCCGGTGACCTCATGGGCTGCGCCCAAAAATGTAAGCTTCATATCCTGCGGGGCCTCCTTTTTTGCCGCCCGCATCTGCACTCAAACGAGGCGGCGCGGGCCGGTCCTGTCGTTACCTTTATTATAGCCTTCGCCCCCGGCACTTACAAGCAAATCACCAAAAAGAAAAGCAAACAGACTGTAAATTTTAGGCAATACCGCACAATTTCATGCAAAAATGTGCGTAAAATCGCCTGATGCAATCTGTTTGCTTTTCGTTGATTTTTCTGCTTCCTATGGAATTTCCACGCTGGCGCCGCCGAATGCCTCGGCCTCCTGCTCGTCGTGGGTGATGAGCAGCAGCCAGCGATCCTCCAGCATCCGGCGCACCCAGTCCATGGCCCGCTGGCGCGTTTCCTCGTCCAGCCCCTTGAAGGGCTCATCCAGAATCACGCCCTCTGCCGGGGCCAGCACCGCCCGGGCCAGCGCCACCCGCCGGGCCTGCCCGCCGGACAGCTGCCGCGCGGGCTTGGAGCAGTCCTCTTCGCAAAGGCCCAGCGCCGCCAGCGCCGCTTCGATCTCGTTCCGGTGCAGCTGGGGGCAGCACAGGGCCACATTGCCCACCGCCGTGAGCTGACCGCAGAGCCGGTCCTCCTGAAACTGGGCCACGATCTGGCCATCGGTTTCCACCCGACCCGCATCCGGCGTTTCCAGCCCCAGCAGAAGCCGGGCCAGAGTGGTTTTGCCCCGGCCGGAAGGCGCCATCAGCACATTGGTACCCTCCAGGGTCAGATTCAGGTCCCGCAGCACCCACTGGTCCCCGTAGCGCTTGCTCACGCCGTTCAGAATCGCCTTCATGCGACGCCTCCTTCCAGCCGCCTGCCCGCCGCTCGCAGCAGCCGCAGGAACAGGGTCTCAAACGCGCCGCTCACCAGCACGATCACCGCCGTCCAGGCGAACAGCTCACCGGTCTCCAGATAAAGCTTTGCCTGGTACAGCGCCTCGCCGATGCTGCCGCCCGGCAGGCCGATGACCTCGGCGGCGATGCCGCTTTTCCAGGCAAGGCCCATGCCCACGGTGCAGCTCTGCACAAAATAGGGCCAGACCTGGGGCAGCCAGATTGCCCCCAGCGCCCGGGAAAAGGGAATGCGGAACACCTTTGCCATTTCCAGCAGCTGCCGGTCGGTCTGCTGGATGCCCTCCAGCACCGCGGTATACACCACCGGCAGCACCATCAGAAAGCTGATGAGCACTGCCAGGTTGGCACTGCGTACCCAAAGTAAGGCCAGAATGATGAAGCTGGCCACCGGCACCGCCTTGATCAGCTGCATCAGCGGCCGGATCAGCACCCGCACCGGCTCCAGCCAGGCGCTGGCCGCTGCCAGCACCACGCCCGCCGCCAGCGCGCCGAAAAAGCCCGCCAGAATGCGCAGGGCGCTGAAGCCCACCCGCTGCCAGAAGGCGGTGGTGGGCAGAAGGCCCGCCAGCGTTTCCAGGGTTTCCAGCGGGGAGGCCAGCAGAAACTTCTGGGGAATCATCATGGCCCCAAACTGCCAGACCGCCACCCAGAACAGGATGGCGGCTGCTTGTTTTGCTCGTTTATTCCACTCCATAGTAGAAGTCGTCGCCCGGCAGCGCACCGCCCACCGAGGCGGCATCCTGCTGGTACAGCACATCCAGATAGCCGCTCAGGGCCTGCTTCATGTCCGCACCGGCCATGTAGGTGATGTTGCAGGCGGGCAGGGCCTTCTCGGCCAGGGGAGCCTTGGCCACGATGCCATACTCCGCCACCAGCTGGGCTGCGTCGGCGGTGTTGGCGGTCACCCACTCAATGCTGCTGCGGTAGTCCGCCAGGAAGACCTCCAGCTCCTCGGGATGCTGCTGGGCGTAGTCGCTGCGCACAGCCAGCACGCCGGTGATCAGCTGGGAATCCGGGTCGATCTTGTTCCATTCCTCGGTCAGGTCCAGCGCCACAGTCAGGCCCTCCACCTGGGCCTGGGCAGCGGTCACATAGGGCTGAGGCAGAACTGCCACGGCGCCCTCGCCCGCGCTCTGCAGCATGGCCAGCACCTCGGTGGCCTCGCTCTTGTACTCGATGGTCACATCCTTAGCCAGGTCGATGCCGTTTTCGCTGAGGATATAGTTGAGCACATACTCAGGGGTAGTGCCCTTGCCGGTGGAGTAGATGGTCTTGCCGGCCAGATCGGCCACGCTGGCCACCTCGTCGCCGGTGGTCACCACATACAGAACACCCAGGGTGTTCACCGCGGCCACCTGGATCTTGCCCTCGGTCTTCTGGTACAGGGTTGCGGCCAGGTTGGCGGGGATGGCCGCCGCGTCCAGCTCACCCTTGGTGAGCAGCGGCACGATCTCATCGGCCGCGCCGTACATGGTCACCTCGTACAGGGGGCTCTCCATGCTCTCCTGGTCCTTCATCAGCTTGACCATGCCCATGGTGGTGGGGCCCTGCAGGCCCGCAATGCGCATGGCATCACCGGAATACGGCGTGCTCGCCGCGGAGGCAGCAGAGGCGCTCTCCGCCTGGCTGGAGGCAGGCACGCTGGACGCAGCTTGCGAGGAAGCGGTGCTGCCGGAAGCAGCGGTGCCGCCGCAGGCTACCAGGCTCAGGGCCATTGCGGCCGCCATTACCATGCTCAACAAACGTTTCATGAAAAGTTCTCTCCTTCTGGGCAATCCTTCCGGTAGGTTCCGGTTTGCCTTTTTATTTGTATTCTACTATAATAAAAGAAATTATGCCGTTGCGGCGGCAACCAACCACCCGCACAAAGGAGCCAATGCCATGCGCAATTCCATTCTACTGGAGGATCACCTTCCCATCCTGCTGCAAACCACCCTGTTCCGTGGGCTGACCCTGGCGGAGCTGCGCATGACCATGGAGTGCTTCCAGCCTGCCGCCCGCGCCTTTTCCAAGGGCGAGATCGTACTGCTTTCCGGCTATGAGATACAGGATGTGGGCATCGTGCTGGCCGGTCAGGTGGATGCGGTGAAAAACACGCCGGACGGCGGCAGCGTGGCCATCACCCTGATGGAGCCGGGTAGCCTGTTCGGCGACGTGCTCAGCGGCAGCAGCACCAAAAGCCCGGTCACGGTGATCGCCAAGACCGACTGTCAGGTACTGTTCGTGCCCTACCAGAAGATCCTGCATCCCTGCGCCCGGATGCACGGCAGTCATTTTCAGCTGATGCAGAATCTGGTGTGCACCATCTCGGACAAATACTTTGCCCTGAACCGCCGGGTGGACCTGCTGATTTTAAAGAGCCTGCGCAGCAAGCTGTGTGCCTATCTGCTGGAGGAGGCCGCCCGGGCCGGGGCCGACACCTTCACCATCCCCTTCTCCCGTGCCGGTCTGGCAGATTACCTGAACTGCGAGCGCAGCGCGCTCAGCCGGGAGATCTCCCGCATGCGGGACGAGGGCCTGATCGAGACCTATAAAAACAGCTTCAAGCTGTTGAATAAGGCGGAGCTGACCCGCCAATATCACTGTTAAAAGGAGAGATTTCTGCCATGAAAACCCCTGTTTTATACATCGTGATCCCCTGCTACAACGAGCAGGAGGTGCTGCCGGTGACCAGCGGCATGTTCCTGGAAAAGATCAACAGCCTGATCGCCAAAGGCCGCGTAGCCCCCGAGAGCCGGGTGGTTTTTGTGAACGACGGCTCCAAGGACAACACCTGGAGCATCATTCAGGAGCTGGCGAAAAGTGACGAGCATTTTGAGGGCATCTGCCTTTCCCGCAACCGGGGCCACCAGAACGCCCTGCTAGGCGGTTTGATGACCGTGAAGGACCGGTGCGACATCACCATCAGCATCGACTGCGACGGCCAGGACGACATCAATGCCATGGATGCCATGGTGGATGCCTACTGGGAGGGCTGCGAGGTGGTGTATGGCGTGCGCTCCAAGCGAGACACCGACACCTTCTTCAAGCGCTTCACCGCCGAGGGCTTCTACAAGCTGATGAACTGGATGGGCGCGCAGGTGGTGTTCAACCACGCGGACTACCGGCTGATGAGCAGCCGGGTGCTGAACGAGTTCGCCAACTTCAGGGAGGTCAACATCTTCCTGCGGGGCATGGTGCCGCTGGTGGGCTTCAAGAGCACCAGCGTATATTACGAGCGGGCCGAGCGCATCGCGGGCGAGAGCCACTACCCCCTGAAAAAGATGCTGGCCCTGGCCTTCGACGGCATCACCAGCCTGTCGGTGAAGCCCATCCGACTGATCACCGGCTTCGGCGCACTCATCTCCGTTGTAAGTTTCCTCGGGGTCATCTGGGCTATGATCGAAGCCATTCTGGGCCGCACGGTGGCTGGCTGGGCCTCCACCACCAGCATTGTCTGCTTCATGGGCGGCATCCAGCTGCTGTGCCTGGGCGTGATCGGTGAATACATCGGCAAGATCTATCTGGAAACCAAACAGCGGCCCCGGTTCATTATCGGGGAGACCACCTTCCAGGATGAGGAGGCCGAATGAACAAGATCACCTGGAAGGGCAGCGTACTGCTGGGGCCCATTCCCCCGGTGCTGGTCAGCTGCGGCACACCGGAAGCCCCCAATGTGTTCACCGTGGCCTGGGCTGGCATCGTGAACACCCACCCGCCCCGGGTCTCTATCTCGGTACGGCCCAGCCGCCACAGCTACGGGCTGATCCGGCAGAGCGGCGAATTCATCATCAACCTGCCCACCACCGCCCTGGCCCGGGCCGTGGACTGGTGCGGCGTGAAAAGCGGCCGGGATGTGAACAAATTCGAGGCCATGGGCCTGACCGCCCTGCCTGCCAGCCAGATGGGCTGCCCTCTGGTGGGGGAAAGCCCGGTGAACCTGGAATGCAAGGTATTCCAGCAGATCCCGCTGGGCACCCACGATCTGTTTCTGGCGGATGTGGTGGCTGTGAACGTGAGCGAAAACCTGCTGGACGCGGCAGGCAAGCTGCATCTGGAGCGGGCGGGCCTGCTGGCCTACGCCCACGGCCAGTATTACAGCCTGGGCGAGGAGCTGGGAACCTTCGGCTGGAGCGTGCGCAAAAAGCAGCCCCCGGCCAAAAAGGGACCGGCGCCCAAAAAGCCCGCCTCTGAAAAGGCGCCCCGCCGAGCGGGTGAGGCGAAGCGCGGCCCGGCACCCAAAAAGGCAGGCCATGCCCCCCGCCTGCAGCTGGTGCGGGCCTTGCGGCCGCTGGCGCGCAGCTGGGCCACACACTGCTCCATCAGCTGACCGGCCATGCCCTGGCCCCGCAGCTCCTCGCCCACGAAGGTGTGGTCGATGTCCACCACGCCGGGCGCCACCTGGGGGAAGGTGATCCGGGCCAGTTCCCGGGTCTCGTCGCCGTATACGATGCTGTTCTCGTTGATCTTGAATTCCATTAGGGTACACCTCTCTTTTGGGGTATTATTCTGCCGGTCAAGGACCGGTCAGTCGTCGAATTCCACGGTGCGGCCGCAGCGGATGCAGCCGCCCTTGCCCTTCCAGCGGGGCAGCACGCCGGGGTAACCGCAATGAGGGCAGCGCAGGCCGAAGCGTTTGACCATCCAGGCAGCCACCACAGCCGCCAGACCCAGCTCAAACAACAGGAACTGACGCAGACAGCCGCCGGCGATTACCAGCGCCATGCCCGCCCAGAAGGCCAGGATGGCGAACCGGGCCCTGCGGCGCGAAAGCTTTTTCATTGCATATCCTTTCTTTTACAGGGCGGTCTGCGGATCCTTCAGGTTCCGCAGATCGGCACTCTCGGAAAAGTCCTCCCGGTCCAGGGTCAGGCTGGGATTGTAGTAAGGGTCGTGGGTCAGACCGTAGCGGGTGAAGCGGTCGGTCAGGCGGTCCTGCTCCGCGGCAAAACGCACCTTCTTGGTCTTATCCTTCTCATCATTTCCACGGCTTTTGCTCTCGTAGTGGTACAGCCGTGCGTAGGGGGTCCAGATGATCCGGTAGCCCGCATCCCGCACCCGCAAACAGAAGTCCACATCGTTGAAGGCCACGGCAAAGCCCTCGTCCAGACCGCCCACTTCGTCGTATACCTCGCTGCGCACCAGCAGGCAGGCGGCGGTGACGGCGGAAAAGTCCTGCACGGTAGCCATACGGAACATGTAGCCGCTGCCGCCGGCCTTTTTGTACTTGTGGCTATGGCCCGCGTAGCCGCCCAGACCGGTGATGATGCCCGCGTGCTGGATGGTATCGTCCGGGTAATAGAGCATGGCGCCGCAGATGGCCGCGCCGGGACGGCTGGCCTGCATGAGCATCTCGGTAAGCCACTGGCCGTCGATGATCTCCACATCGTTGTTGAGCAGCAGCAGATATTCGCCCTTGGCGAACTTGCGGCCGAAGTTGTTGATGGCGGAGAAGTTGAACCCGCCCTCATACTTCACCACCTGCAGATGCTCGAACCGCTCCCTGGCCTTTTCATAGTATTCGAAGGTGGCCGGGTCGGTGGAGTTGTTCTCGATCACGATGACCTCAAACCGCTGCCAGGTGGTTTTCCGGTAGATGGACAGCAGGCATTTTTCCAGATCCTCGGTGTGGTCCTTGTTGGGAATCAGAATGCTCACCAGCGGCTCGCCGGGGATGACCCAGTCCACCTTGTAGGTGCTGGGGAAGATGCCGTCCTTCACTTCGCCCTGCTGGCCGGTACGCTGCAGATGGTCCGCGATGGCCTTCTTCGCCGCCTTGGCCACATAGGGCTTTGCCGCCACACCGCCGCTGGTGCTGGCCTCATGCACCCGCCAGTAATAAAGAACCTGGGGGATGTGGCAAATCTGACCGGGCTCCAGCCGCTCCAGCAGCCGCAGGAACAGGTCGTGGTCCTGGCTGCCGTCGCATTCCGGCCGCTCGCCGCCCACCGCCAAAAATTCCGACCGGCGGAACACCGCCAGATGGCAGATGTAGTTGCAGCAGAGCAGATAGTCCGGGGCATAGTTTGGCTTGAAGTGGCCCACCATGGGCTTCTCGATCTTCTTGGTGAACAGTGCCTCATCGCTGTACAGAAAGGCCGCGCCGGTCTCGGCGATGGCCTTCTGAACGGTGTAGATGGCATGGGGGGCCAGCACATCGTCGTGGTCCGCCAGGGCCAGATATTCCCCGGTGGCCAGCGCCGCCGCATGGTTGGTGTTGTGGCTGATGCCCTTGTTCTCGATCGCCTTGTACCGGATGCGCTCGCCCGCCTTCTGGGCCGCCTCGTCCACCAGTTTTTTCACCGCCGGACGGTGAGCGTCGTCGGAGGCGTCCGCCAGACACAGCTGCCAGCCGGGGCTGGTCTGATTCAGCACACTGTCCAGCAGCTGGCGCAGGAAGGGCTCCGGCGTATTGTACAGCGGCACACAGATGGAGATCACCGGCCCCGGCGCGCCCTGGGCACACTCCTGGCGCTGGGCCTCCAGCACCTGCTTTTTGGGCAGATAGCGGGCCTTTTTGCCGAAGAAGCGCCGCTTGATAAAGCCGACAGTCCGGCGCAGCACCGGCCCGGGGCCCTCCTCCTTCAGCACCTGGAGGGTATAGCCCATCAGCTCTTTGATGCGTTTCAGTTTCAGATTCAATGGAGGTTCCTCTCCTTTGATGGATTTGGGATTGGTTGGATACAGCCTTATTTCAGGCCGTAATTTTCAAACAACAGATTGAAATGCCGGTTGTAGTAAGGGTCGCCCTTCTGGATAAGTGCGGAATACTTCTCGATGAAGTTCGCCTTTTCCCGTTCGTAACGCTTGGCGTTCTCGCTCAGGGTATCCAGACCGCGGCTCTTGCTTTCGTGGTGATAGGCCTCGGCAAAGGGGGTGAACACGTTGAGCATCCCCTGCTGCCAGAGCTTCAGGCACAGGTCGATGTCGTTGTAGGCCACGGCGAAATTTTCCTCGTCCAGACCGCCGCAGGCATCGTAGAGGGAGGCCTTCACCATCAGGCAGGCGCCGGTCACCGCCATCAGATCCTGCGGGGTGGCCAGCCGGTACAGATCGCCCGCCGAGGCTCTGGGGTGGCTTTTGTGGCTGTGGCCCGCAGTGCCGTTGATGCCCAGGAACACCCCGGCGTGCTGGATGGTATCGTCCGGGAAGCAGAGCTTCGCGCCCACACAGCCCACATCCGGCCGCTGGCTGTACATGAGCATCTCGGCTAAAAAGCCCTCGCTGAGCAGCTCCACATCGTTATTGAGCAGCAGCAGCTGCTCGCCCTTTGCAAATTTGCGGCCGAAGTTGTTGATGGCGGAGAAATTGAACCCGCCCTCGTATTTCACCACCTGCAGATTCGCAAACTGCTGCTTTGCCTTCTCATAATACGCGAAGGTGGCCGGGTCGGTGGAGTTGTTCTCGATCACGATCACCTCAAACCGGCTGTAGCCCGCGTATTTGTACAGGCTTTCCAGGCAGCGGGACAGGTCCTCCACATGGTCCTTGTTGGGGATCATGATGCTGATGAGGGGGGTGCCGGTGAGCTGATAGCTGACCCGATAGGCGCCGGGGCAGCCCGGAATGCGCGCCGCCTCGCCCGCAAGGCCCATCCGTTTCAGGTGGTCGTTGATGGCCCGCTCGCCCGCCGCCAGCGCGTAGGGCTTGGCATCCATGGAGGAGGCGGTGGAGGCGGCATGGCTGCGCCAGATATAGAGCGCATAGGGGATGTGCACGATCTTTTTGGCTTTTTCGGTGAGCCGCAGAATCAGCTCGAAGTCCTGGCTGCCGTCGTACTCCGCCCGCTCTCCGCCGCCGGTGGCCTCGAACAGCCCCCGGGAAAAGGCGGCCAGATGGGTGATGTAGTTGCAGCCCCGCAGGTAGTCCGGCTCAAAGTCCGGCTTGAAGTGGTAGTCCACCAGATGCTTTAAATCCGCACTGAGCACGATCTCGTCCGAGTAGACGAAATCCGCCCCCGCCACGGCGGCTTTTGCCACCTCGTGCAGGGCGTTGCGGTAGAGCACATCGTCGTGGTCCAAAAGAGTCAGCCAGTCGCCATCCGCCAGCGCGAAGCCCTGGTTGGTGTTGCCCGCGATGCCCTGGTTTTCCGCCAGCTTTTTGTAGGTGATGCGCCCGTCCTTTGCAGCATAACGCCGGGCCATCGCGCCCACATTGGCGTGGGACTCGTCCGAGGCATCCGCCAGCACCAGCTGCCAGTTCTGGTAGCTCTGGCCGCTCACGCTCTCGATCATCTGCTTCAAAAAGGGCAGCGGAGTGTTATAAAGGGGCACCACCACGCTGATCTTCGGCCCGCCGGGCACGCCCTCGGCCCGCTGACGCTTGAGCATGCGGCGGGTGGGCAGGTCCGCCCGGTACTGCCAGGTATCCCGGTGCAGCGCCAGATTCACCCGGAAGCTGATCTCCCGCCACAGGGCCTGGCCGCCCTCCTCTTTGGCCACCTGGGCGCACCAGGCGGCCAGCTGCTTCACATGGGCCGGGTCCAGCAGGCGCTTCGCCATGCCGCCCACGCTGTCCTTCTGGGCAACGTCCGCGGGTAGGGGCTGGTTGTTGTTTTGCTTTGCCATTTCGCACATTCCTTTTGAAAACAGCCAAGGGAAAGCAGAGGAGCCTTCTCCCCCGCCGCCTTGGCTGTAATGTTGTTACATCTTATCGTCTTCCCGGGTGGTCTGCTTGTAAGCCTCGCAGACCTCCTCGGTGGGGCCGTTCATCTTGATGCGGCCGTGCTCCAGCCAGGCCACCTTGTTGCACATGCGCTCGATCTGCTCGATGGAGTGGCTCACCAGAATCACGGTGGTGCCGCCGCTCATCAGCTTCTGCATGCGCTGTTCGCACTTTTCCTGGAACAGAAAGTCGCCCACCGCCAGGATCTCGTCGGCAATGAGTACATCCGGCTTGGTGATGGTGGCCACCGCAAAGGCAAGGCGGGCCACCATGCCGCTGGAGTAGTTCTTCAGCGGCACATCCAGGAAGTCCCGCAGCTCGCTGAACTCCACGATCTCCTCAAAATGAGCGTCGATGTATTTGGGGCTGAAGCCCAGAACAGTACCGTTCAGGTAGATGTTCTCCCGGGCGGTCAGGTCCATGTCAAAGCCCGCGCCCAGCTCGATCAGGGGCGCAACGGTGCCCCGCACCTTGCAGCTGCCGCTGCTGGGCTTGTAAACGCCGGAAATGACCTTGAGCAGGGTGGATTTGCCGCTGCCGTTCAGGCCGATCAGGCCGTAAAAGTCGCCGGGCTGCACCTGCAGGCTCACATCCTTCAGGGCGAAGAACTCATCAAACCGCAGTTTTCCCTTGACCAGCTGCAAAAAATATTCCTTCAGGCTCTCGCTTTTTTCCTTGGCCAGGTTGAAGCGCATGGAAACGTTGTTGACTTCAATAATGGGCTGCTGCAATTTCCCGCGCCTCCTTACATATACAGAACAAATTTATCCTGGGTCTTCTTGAACACCAGAACGCCCAGCGCCAGCATGACCAGCGCCCACACGCCGCAGATCAGAATCTGCGCGCCGCTCAGCAGCTGGCCGTACATCACGGTATCGCGGAAGGCGGTGATGTACTGATACAAGGGGTTCAGGGCGATCAGACCCTCCAGCAGGGCATTGCCGAACTGCTCAGGGGTATAGAAGATGGCAGAGAACCACATGAGGATGGTGGTGAACACCTCCCACAGATGGATCACATCCCGGAAGAACACCGCCATAGCGGCCAGAATCATACCGATGCCCAGGCTGAACACCGCCAGCATGAGCAGCGGATACAGCCCCAACAGGATGGTGGGGTGCAGCGGCGCCCGGGTGATGAGCATTACGATGATCAGGGCGATAAAGCTGAACAGGCAGTTCACCAGACCGAAGCAGATCTTCTGCAGCGGGAAGATGTATTTCGGGATATACACCTTGCGCAGCAGCATGGCATTGTTCATCACGCTGGACATGGCCATGGTGGTGGACTCACGGAAGAAGTTGAACAGCAGCTGACCGATCACCAGATATACGGCGAAATTGTCGATGCCTTCGCCCCGCATGCCTGCCATGAGGGTGTTGAAGATCACAAACATCACCGCGCACATCATCAGCGGGTTGAGCACGCTCCAGGCCACACCCAGCACGCTGCGGCGGTATTTCAGCTTGAAATCACGGCTGATCAGATTGTACAGCAGGTAGCGGTAGCGCAGAAAATCCTGCACATAAAGTTTCAGCATACCGGTGCTCCCTTACCACTTTTTGAAACAATCAAAGTTCTGGGCGGCAAAGGGCTCATGCTTTTTGTCCTTCTCGCTCAGCAGATACTCACAGCCGCAGTCCGGCCACTCCACATTCACGGTGGGATCGTTGTAGGGGATGCCGCCCTCGGCGGTGGGATCGTAGTAATCGGTGCACTTGTAGCAGAACTCAGCCTCGTCGCTCAGCACCAGGAAGCCATGGGCAAAGCCCTGGGGCACGTAGAACTGCTTTTTGTTCTCGGCGCTCAGGGTCACGCCGGCCCATTTGCCGAAGGTGGCGCTGTTCGGGCGGCAGTCCACCGCCACATCGAACACCTCGCCCTTAGTCACCCGAACCAGCTTGCCCTGGGTGTGCTCCTTCTGGAAGTGCAGACCACGCAGCACGCCCCGGCTGGACTTGGACTGGTTGTCCTGTACGAATTCATCGGTGATACCGGCAGCGGCGAACTCTTCCTTCTGGAAGGTCTCCATAAAATAACCGCGGGCGTCGCCGAATACAGCAGGCTCGATCACAACCACACCGGGCAGTTCAGTTTGAACAAACGTAAATTTTCCCATTTTCATCTGTCTCCTTGTTCTGGTTTTGGCGTTCAGAGGCTCAGATGCTTTGCCGGGCGATTTCCGCCCGGAAGGCCTCGTAGTCGCGAATATATTCTTCTCCGTCGTAATGCTCGCTGCAAAGCACCAGCAGCACACTGTCCGGCGAAAAATCGTACATATCCTTCCACACCATGCGGGGGATGTAAATGCCGGTGTTGGGCTGATCCAGGTGATAGACCTGCTCGCGGCCCAGGCCGTCGTCTACCCGCACCTTGCTCTTGCCCGCCACGTTCACCAGCACGAACTCGGTGTTCCGGTTTGCGTGCTGGCCCCGCATCACGGTGGCATCGCTGCCGTAGATGTAGAACACTCGCTGGATGGCAAAGGGCACATCCCGCTCGCCCTCCACCACGATCAGGCTGCCCCGCTCGTCGCCCAGATCGCCGAAACGCAGCAGCTTCACCTTATCGTAATTTATATTCTGTTTCATCGGCTGCTTTTCCTCACGGCTCCCACTGGTTGATGGCGTCGATCACATAGCGCTGCTCTTCTTCGGTCATGCCGTTGTACATGGGCAGGCTGAGCACCTCGCCGGCGTAGCGCTCGGCGATGGGGAAATCCCCCACGCCGAAGCCCAGATAGGCATACGCCTCGGACAGGTGCGGCGGAATGGGATAATGGATGATGGTGCCGATGCCCTTTTCCTTCAGATAGGCGGCCAGCGCGTCGCGCCCGCCGGGCACATGCACCACGTACTGATGCCAGGTGCAGTCCGCACCGGGGCGGATCTTGGGCAGCTGCACATGGGGATTCTTCAATTCCCTGTTGTAGGTCTCGGCGATGGTGCAGCGCTCGGCGTTGAAGTCGTCCAGATGAGTCAGCTTCACCCGCAAAAGGCCCGCCTGCAGCTCGTCCAGCCGGGAGTTGGTGCCCACCACCTGGTTGTGGTAGCGCTTTTCGCTGCCGTAGTTGCGGTAGACCCGGAATTTTTGTGCCAGCTCATCGCTGCCCGTCACGATGCAGCCCGCGTCGCCAAAGGCGCCGCAGCCCTTGGTAGGGTAGAAGGAGAAGCAGCCCACATCGCCGAAGGTGCCCACGGTCTGGCCCTGCCAGTGATTGCCGTGGCTCTGGGCGCAGTCCTCCACCACCTTCAGATCATGGGCTTTTGCAATGGCCATGATACGGGTCATATCGCAGGACTGGCCATACAGATGCACCGCCAGAATGGCCTTGGTTTTGGGGGTGATCGCGGCCTCGATCTTTTCCGCGTCGATGTTGTCGTATTCGTCCGGCTCCACGAACACCGGGGTGGCCCCGTTCATGGAGATGCCCATCACGCAGGCAATGTAGGCATTGGAGCAGACGATCACCTCATCGCCCGCGCCCACGCCCAGCAGCCGAAAGCTGATCCACAGCGCATCCAGCCCGCTGGCCAGACCCACGCAGTGCTTTGCGCCGATGTATTCGGCCCATTCCTTTTCAAAGGCCTCCACCTCTTTGCCAAGCACATACCAGCCGCTGCGCAGCACCTGCAGGGCCTTTTCCTCATACTCCGCCGCGTGCAGGCTGTACTGGCGGCCCAGATCGTTGGGCATGATGTTCATCAACGCAATTCCCTCCCGCTGTGTGTAACCGTCCCGCCGGTACGGCAGGACAAACATATTCATGGTATATTTTACCCCATCCCGCCCCAAAGCGCAACAGCAATTCCTGTAAAAGGCTCTGAGGCGCCGGGACGCGGCTTTTGCCGCTTTGCCGAAGACGCAAAAAAGGCCCGCCGCCCCGGGAATTCACTTTTCCCGGGGCGGCAGGCCGCCTGCTTTTATTAAATGTTGGTTTACACGCTCAGCGCCGGGGCAGATCGGTGCGGCCGTCGTACCCCTCTTTGGTGGAGGAGCGGCGCACATCCAGCGTGCGCACCGGCGTGGAACCGGCCGGGCCGCTGCGGGTGATGATCTGGAAATCCGCGGGCAGGCCGGTCTCCTGCGCCCGCTTTGCGGCAAGGCTCTGCAGCCCGCCGCCGCTGCGCACCAGACGCACCGCCAGCAGAATGGCAACCGCTGCCGCAGCCACCGCCACACCGATGCCAAGGTACATCCGCCCGTCACCCGCTGTCTTCTGGGGCACGTAGGTGTTGGCCTGCAGGATCTGCTCCAGACCGCTCACCGAAAGGCTCACCGTGCGCAGAGCCGTGGGCTGGAGGGCATTTTCCGCCAGAAGATAGGTAACCGTAGCCGAGAAGCTCTGCCCTAACACATACTGTTCAGGGATATTAAACTGAGTGGTCACATCCGCCTCGGTGAAGGCATCGTTCAGCAGCACCTCGGCCCCCTGGGCGGCCACCTGCACATTGCCCAGGCTCTCGAAGCCGCCGCCCACCAGCGGCACCTGGTAGGTATCCTGCGGGCTGGCGATGGTCACCCGCCGGTAATGGGCGAAGGCGTAGTCCAGCAGAGCCGCGGCATCCTTGTAGTTACCGTTGAGGCCCACGGATTTCAGCACCACCACGATCAGGTTCAGGCCATTCTGCTGGGCATAGCCCACATAGGTGTAGCCCGCCTGGTCGTGGAAGCCGCTTTTGCCGCCCTTTTCGTATTCGCGGTACAGCAGCGGCCCACCCACCCGCAGCCAGTCGGTGCAGTGGAAGGCCCGCTCGGGCTGCAGGTTGGTGGCAGGCATACGCCATTCCTCGTTGCGGCAGAATACATCCATGAAGCCCGGCTGCTGCATGGCCCAGCGGGTCAGGTTCGCCATATCCCGGGCGCTGGTGTAATGGTCTTCTTCATACAGGCCGTGGGGGTTGGTATAATGGGTATTGGTCAGGCCCAGCTCCTGGGCCTTTGCGTTCATTTTTGCCACGCCGCTGGCGATGGTGCCGTCGTCCCCGAAGTATTCCGCCAGAGCGTTGGCGCCATCGTTGGCGCTCTCCATCTGGGTGCCGTAGATCACATCCTCCAGCTCCACCACCTCGCCGGGCAGAAGGGCGATGTGGGTGGAATTGGATTGCAGGCTGTGGGCAACATCATAGTCGATGGTCAGCTGGGCGGACCAGTCGCCCTGCGCCTTTTCCATGGTCAGGCCCAGCGTCATGATCTTGGTGATCGAAGCCGGGTAGAGCACCTCATCCGGGTTCTTTTCCATGATGATCTGGCCGGTGTCCGCGTCCATGACCACATAGGCCTCACAGGTCACCTGGGGCAGGTCCTCCGCTGCAGCGGAAGGGGCCAGCACAGCTGCGCCAAGCACAGCGGCCGCCAATATTGAAACCAGTTTTTTCAAACCGAATACATCCTTTATCTGTTGGTTTTGCCGTTTGCTTTCGCAATTTTGCGATACACTGCTTTAACTGATTTATTATAGCTTACCGCCCGCCCCCGGTTCAAGTTCTGCACAAAATTTCCACAGAATGTTTGCATCCCTGTGCACGGCGGCGGTGGTTTTTATGCTATGATACAGTCAAATCCTGCAAGCCGGTGCGCTTGCCGAAACGGAGGCTTCCTTTTATGGAATATCATTCCGATCCCATCACCGCCCGCAAGGCCGCCCTTCGCGCCCGGGCCCGGTCTGTTCTGGGCCAGGCAGGCCCGAAGCAGACCGCCGCCTGGGGCCGTGCCATGGCTGAATATCTGACGAAACGTGAATTATGGCAGCAGGCCGGGGCGGTGTTCTGCTTTGTGAGCACCGCCCGCGAGCCCTCCACCCGACCGCTGCTGGAGCTGGCGCTGGCCCAGGGCAAGACCCTTTGCGTGCCCCGCACCGGGCCGGAGGGCTTCATGGAGGCGGTGCCCATCACCAGCCTGAACCAGCTGACCCCCGCCCGCTTCGGCCTGCTGGAGCCCGCACCCGATCTACCCGCCCTTGACCCCGGACGGCTGGACCTGGTGATCGCTCCCTGCCTGATGGCCGCTCCCGACGGACGGCGACTGGGCCAGGGCGGCGGCTACTACGACCGTTTTCTGCCCCGCTGCCGCTGCCCGGCGGTGCTGCTCTGCCCTGCCGCACTGGTACAAAACGACCTGCCCGCCGAATCCCACGACCGCCGGGCAGACCTTGTGCTCACCGAGCAGGGCTTTCTCTTGGAAGGCTAAATGTTCAGCATCGGCCCCAGCTGACGGCCCCGCAGGGCGGATTCCAGCGTGTCGCCGATCAGGGAAAAATCACTTTGCAGGCTGCTGGGCTTTTTCAGGTAATCGTCCTGGGCAAAGGGCACTATATAATAATGTTTGCGGTTGGTCAGCGCCGCCAGGTTGGCAAAGCTGGCCGCCAGCCCGTCGTTGGTGGAAAGGGCGATGACCACCGGCCTGCCGCTGCGCAGCATGCTTTTTGCCCCCAGAGTGACCGGCGTGTCGCTGATGCCGTGGGCCAGCTTGGCCAGAGTGTTGCCGGTGCAGGGGGCAATGACCATCGCCTGGGCCATGTTTTTCGGCCCCAGCGGCTCGGCGCCCTGCAGGGTCTCGATGGGCGGCATGCCGCACAGCTGCTCCAGCCGCCGTTTCCAGTCCGCCGCCGCGCCGAATCGGGTATCCAGCCCGGCAGCATTGAAGCTCATCAGCGGCAGCACCCGCACCCCGCTTTTCACCAGCTCCTCCATGCGCGGCAAGATGCTCTCGAAGGTGCAGAAGCTGCCGCACAGCGCCCACACCACAGTTTTTTCGTTCATATGCACACTCCCTCCTCACGCAGCATGGCCAGCACCGTGTCGGCCACAAATTCCCCGGCAGTCACCGGCGCACAGCGAGCCGGCAGGCTCAGCGCCCGGATGGCCCGGAGCCCCAGCGCCTCCGCCGCCTCCAGATCCACCCCGCCGGGCAGGCTGGCCAAATCGATCACCAGACTGCCCGGTGCCAGTGCCGCCAGCTCCCGCCGTTCCAATACCGGCGCCGGGATGGTGTTCACCACCGTCTCAAAGCCGGGCAGCAGCTGCTCCAGCTGTTCCAGCCCGCAGGCAGTCAGGCCCTGACTTTCGGCCTGGGCTCGCTGGCCGGGGCTGCGGGCCGCCACCGTGACCCTGACCCCCAGTGCCGCCAGCCGCACCGCCAGCGCCGCGCCGCACCGGCCGTAGCCCAGCA
Organism: Allofournierella sp.; assembly: GCF_017889395.1. NCBI lineage: Bacteria > Bacillati > Bacillota > Clostridia > Eubacteriales > Oscillospiraceae > Allofournierella > Allofournierella sp. The sequence continues at coordinate 39,652 of NZ_JAGHKE010000014.1, forward strand.
CCAGCACCGGGCTGTTCCAGAGCGTGCGGGTACGGTTCTGCAGCAGCAGGGCGATGCAGCCCTCGGCAGTGGGCACCGCGTTCAGCACTGCCAGCTCCTCCCGCTCCAGATAATCCCCCAGCGGCACCCCCGCCCCTTCGGCAGCCTGCCGGGCAGCCGGGCTCACCCTGCCGCCATAGGCTCTCGCGCCGGGCTTTGCCCCTGCCAGCAGCCGGACCAGCTCCTCGCTCTCACCGCTCAGCGGCATGGGCAGCAGGATCACATCCGCCGTCGCCAGCCGTTCCCGCCCCACCACCTGCCAGCCCTGCTGGCGCAGGCGGTCCGCCGCGGCCCGCTGGCGGGCATCCGTACCCAGCACGGCAAACACCGTTTTCTTTTCGTTTGCCATCGTTTGCGCTCCCCCTTTTGTGTGGATGCGCGGCCAAAGACCGCGCTGCTTTTGCCCATGCTATGCCTGCCCGGCTGCAAGTGTGCGGCCTCACTTTGCCTTGGCATTTTGGTAAAAAAAACGGTTCGTTTTTCGCCAAAACGGAAAAATTCATCGAACACATCCCAAAAAATGCCCTTAAAGTGTTTATTTTGTGGAGCAAAAATTATATAATGATAGCTACAGAAATCCATATTCGGCGCGTTTTGCGTGCCGGGCACATGTGCGGCGGCTCCCCCGGGCCGCCGGGACCCTTTTTTCGGGATACCATCATGCTAAGGAGAGGTGGACCATAATGAACTTCCTGAGCGGCTTTAATGCCAACTTGCTGGACGGCGTAAAGCGCCTCCATTTCATCGGCATCGGCGGCAGCGGTATGTATCCGCTGGTGCAGATCCTGCATGCCCGGGGCTATACCATCACCGGAAGTGATGTGAACGAGGGCAGCATCATCGACTCGGAGCGGGCCATGGGCATCGAGGTGTTCATGGGGCACGACGCCAAAAACGTGCTGGGCGCGGATATGATCGTGTATTCCGCCGCCATTCACAAGGACAACCCCGAGCTGCGGGAGGCGGATGCCCGGGGCATTCCCATGCTGGAGCGCAGCGTTCTCTTGGGCTATGTGAGCCGGCTGTACCCCCGCAGCATCTGCGTGGCGGGCACCCACGGCAAGACCACTGCCACCTCCATGATCACCAGCCTGCTGGAGCTGGCCGGGCAGGACCCTGCCGCGGTGATCGGCGGCAAGCTGCCCCTGATCGGCGGTTACGGCAAGAACGGCAGCGGCAACACCATCGTGATCGAGGCCTGTGAGTTCGCCGAGACCTTTTTGCACCTCACGCCGGACATTGCGGTGCTGCTGAACATCGACAACGACCATCTGGACTACTACGGCACCATGGGCCAGCTGAAGTTTGCCTTCAAGAAGTTTGCCCTGATGGCCCGCCACACCATCGTGGCCAACGCGGACGACACCAACGTGGTGCAGGTGATCAACAGCCTGGACCGTACCGTGCGCACCTTCGGCATTCAAGCGGAGGCAGACTACCAGGCAGTGAACATCCGCGAGCATAAGCCCGGCTTCTATGAGTTCGATGTGCTGGAGTGGGGCTACCCGGTGGCCCACCTGAAGCTGAGCGCCCCCGGTTACCACAACATCTACAACGCGCTGGCCATGACCGCCTGCTGCTTCACCGTTGGCCTGACCGGCGAGGATGCCGCCGCAGCCTCCGAGAGCTTCAAGGGTGCGGGCCGCCGGTTCGAGATCCTGGGCGAGTTCAACGGCGTGACCGTGGCGGACGACTACGCCCACCATCCCACCGAGATCGCCGCCACCCTGAAGACCGCCCACGCGCTGGGCTACAACAAGGTGTGGGCAGTGCATCAGCCCTTCACCTACAGCCGCACCCGCGAGCTGCTGGATGATTTCGCCCAGGTTCTGGCGGACACCGATCATGTGGTGCTGACCCCCATCATGGGCAGCCGCGAGGTGGACGACGGCAGCGTGAAGAGCGAGGACCTGGCCGCCAAGATCCCCGGCAGCGTGGTGGTTGCCGGTCTGAAGGAGGCTGCCGACTATGTGAAGGAGCACGCACAGCCCGGCGATTTCGTGATCACCATGGGCTGCGGCGACATCTACAAGGCCGCTCACATGATGCTGGAATAATTTCTTTGCAACAAAAAATGCCCGGAACATCCTGCGATGTTCCGGGCATTTTCTGTTTTATTCTTCGGTCAGGCTCAGCCCTCGGCCAGGGCGGGCCAGACCCGGGCCAGCTGCACGCCGTCCTCTGCGGTCTGCACTGCGTAGAGCGCGCCGCCCACAATGTCGGTCGGGTCAGCAAACAGCTCGCTGTATTTGCCCGCAAAGGAGGGGCTGATCTGGTAGAGATACACGTAGGTGTAGCCCTCGTCGGTCAGGGTCTCGGCCCACTGCTCGGCACTCACCTCATTGGCCCAGGCGGCCCAGTCCCCTTCGGTGTTGAAGTTATAACCGGCGGAGGAATCGATGGCCTGGGGATAGAAGCTGTAGTGGGCGCAGAGGACTTCATAAGAGGCGGTGTCCTCCGCCACAAAATACAGCTTGTCGTTCTCGCCCCATTCCATCGGGAAGGATTCCGGGGTGAAATAAGCTGCTCGCTGCTGTTGTTCCAGCGCCGCGCCCTTGGCCGGGGCCACCAGACGCTGGATCTCAGCGCTGGTGCCGGGCATCACAAGCAGCGCCGCCGCCAGCACGCAGCCCGGGCCCAGCAGCCGTTTGCCCTCGACCCGGCCCCATGCACCCAGGGCCAGATACGCCGCCAGCAGCACCACCGCCAGCAGCCAGCTGCCCAGATACCGCTCCAGGCTGGCCACCCGGGTGGCCTCGTAGTCCGAGAACTGGAAGAAGTACAGATACAAAAGCCCGATGCTGTACACCGCAAAGCCGGCCGCGAGCCCCAGGCTCAGCCGCCGCAGACTGGGCTCCAGCCGGGGCAGTACTCGCCGCAGCGCCCAGACCGCCGTAATCCCCAGCACCAGCCAGGCCACCGGGGAAAGAGGCAGCACGCTTTCGTTTTTCACCGGCAGGAACAGATGCTCCAGGAATGCCGACAGGGTCAGGCTCCACTTTTCCGGCCAGGGGCCTGCCAGGGCAAGCAGCCGTTCCAGCGTGTTGCCGCTGCCGCCCGCGGTGAGGCCCTGCATGGCCACCACGATACCCCAGCTCAGCCGGGCCAGCACCAGAGCAGCCGCCGGGAAGGCCAGCTGCACCGCACACTGACGCACCGCGCCGGGCTGACCGCCCGCCCGGGCCAGGCGCAGGCCGTCCCAGGCCACAAAGGCCAGAGCCGCCAGCGCAAAGATCACACCGCTCTCCTTGGTGAGCACCAGCACCGCAGTGCCCAGGCTCAGCTGCAGGGTCACAAAGCCCTGCAGCCGCCGGGTGCTCAGCCAGGCGTACAGCAGATAAGCAAACAGCAGCGCCAGGGTGCCGTCCACACACAGGTCGCTGTAGAACTGGCCGTAGAAGGCCAGGGGCAGCAGGAACACGCCCGCAAAGCCCGCCAGCGCACCGCCCAGCCGCTTCCAGCCAAACCGGGACAGCACCGGAAAAAGCAGGCTCACCTGGAACAGCATCATGGCCCGGTAGAGATAGCCCTCGGTGAAGCCGGGGGTCAGCCGGACGAACAGGTATTCCAGCAGCGCCAGCGCCGGAGGATATTCGCCGAAGAGCATCTCCTCCGAATGCCACACGCCCAGCTGGTCGTGGTTGACCATTACCTTGACGGTGTAGGCCCAGTGGCTGAACTCATCGTTGCCGATGGCCAGCCGCCCCGACTGCATCCAGGCAATGAAAAACACCATGCCCACCAGCACCACCGCGCCGGGGGTCAGCCACCGGTGCACAAACAGCTGTTTTCGGCGCACCGCCTGCACCACCAGCCAGACACCGGCTGCGCCGCCCAGAAGGCTCACCGCCCCAAGGCTCCACAAAAGCGAGCCCGCCAGCCCGAACAGATACATCACAAGAATACCGATGAACAGAGCCGGGGCGAAGGTCTGCTCCAGCCTGCGGCCGAACTGGACCGCCAGCGCCAGAGCGATGACCGCAAACACCGCCACCCAATACAGATAAATCACTTGCTTCTCACTTCCCGTGCGTTTTTGTTTTAGGCAACATCGCACAATTTCAGGTGGTGGAGCGCGCCGGAAATTTTGGCGCGATACGCCGCCTGAGCCTTGGGGCGTGAATTGTGCGGTGCTGCCTTTATCATACCACGAAGCGGGCGGCAATTCCACAGGCAACGAAGAACGCCGCCCCGGATTTTACCGGAACGGCGTTCTTCGTTATTTTGCAGTTCACATGCTCACAAGCCCCACGCTGATGCCCAGGGCCTGATCCACCCGGCGCTGGTCGCTCTCGCTCAAACGGCCCGCCTTTTCCCGCAGACGGCGCTTGTCCAGCGTGCGGATCTGCTCCAGCAGCACGATGCTGTTGCGGGTCAGGCCGCAGGTCTGGGCCTGCAGGCCGATGTGGGTGGGCAGATGGGTTTTGTCCTGCTTTGATGTAATGGCCGCCGCAATCACGGTGGGGCTGTGGCGGTTGCCCACATCGTTCTGCAGAATCAGCACCGGGCGGATGCCGCCCTGCTCCGAGCCCACCACCGGGCTCAGGTCCGCGTAAAACACTTCGCCTCTATGCACTTCCATGGTCATACTCCCTCCAGTGATCCGCCCCGAAGCACGGCGCACGCCTATGTGCCCCCGCCGCTGCGGGGCTGTTTGGATGTGTTCTGGTGGTAGTATGCCCGCCTTGCCCGGCGCTTAATCGCCGGTTTGCTCCAGAATCGTGAAGGCCTGGGCAAGACCGCCATCGTGGCTCAGGCTCAGGTGGGCGGTGAGCCGGTTTTCTTTCAGCCATGCCGCCGCCTGCCCGGTAAGGGCGTAGTAGGGCGCACCGCTCTCGGCGCGCAGCACCTGGATCTCACAAAGGGCAAAGCCGCCGATGCCGGTGCTACAGGCCTTCAAAAAGGCCTCCTTGGCTGCAAAGTTCGCGCCGGCGCTTTCCGGCTGCTTGCGGGGAGAGAGGCTCAGCAGAAAGGCCCGCTCCTCCTCGCCGAACACCCGCCGCAGAAAGGCCGGGCTGGCCAGGCTTTTTTCCATTCGGTCGGTGCGCACCAGATCGGTGCCGATGCCGTAGATCATTGGCTGTTCCCCCTCGTTTGCCCCGCCGGGGCCGTTTCTCGCTTTTTATTATACGGAACCGCCGGGCAGGGCGCAAGCGGTCAGTCCCTCTGGGCCAGGCCCTCCAGAATGGAAAACCGGCGCAGCATGCGCAGCGAGACCAGCAGTGCCAAAGCGCTCACCGCCCCCACGCAGACCACCGGGGTGAGCAGCGCCGCCGGGCTGAGGGAGCTGAGCAGCGGGATGCCCAGTATTTGGTCCGCCAACAGCCAGGTGAGCACAAAGCCCGCCGGAACTCCCCACACCATTCCCCGAATGCCATAACCCAGACACTCCCAGGCCAGCATACGGGCCAGCTGGCGGCGGCTCATGCCTGCGGACAGCAGCAGCGACAGCTCCCGCCGCCGCTGCAGCATGCCGCTGCTGACGGTGCTCAGGATGTTGGCCGCGCTGGTGAGCAGCACCACCGCCGCAAAGCCGCCGCAGAACACCGTAAGCAGAATGCGCACCCCGCTGCCAATCAGCGCGGTCTGGCCGGTGGGAGTGTAGTCCTGAAGCTCATACTGCAGCCCACGCCCGGCCAGAACCGGCGCCACCGCCCGGGTAATGGCCCGGCCGTCTTCCACATCCCAATAAACCGCATAGCTGCGGATCTCCCCCTGCCCGAAGGAGATTCCACTGGCCTCAAAGGCGCTGCGGCTGGTAACCAGCACCAGCGTGAACCGGTCGTCCTCCGCGCCCTTTTGCCTGATTCCGCCGGGCAGCGGTGCGTCACTGGTTCCAGCCACCACCATTTGCGGTCCGGCATATTTCCAAAACAGCGTTTCCTCGCCCAGCTCCTCCGGAGAAAGATCGGAAGCCGCTTTCGCCCAGACCACCGGAACCATGCCCTCTTCACCGGCCAGCGGCTGGCCGTACCAGCTTTCAAAATCCTCGTCCTCCAGCACGATCTGGAGAGTGTTGAGCATGCGCTCTTCCTGCACCCCGTAAAACTTTTCCATCAGCTCGGTCACCGTGCCGGGCTTATCCGGCACCGCTTCGGCCACCTCCCGCAGCAGCTCTTCGGGATACTGGCCGCTCTGGTCTCCCCAGAGGTAGACGCGGTAGGAAAAGGGCGCGTGGCTCACGTCGTAGTTACGGATCAGCGCCCGGTTGAAGGTGAAGGCCATCAGGATTAGCGCAGCGCTCACCGCAAGGCCCAGGCTCAGCACCCGGTAGCGGCCGGGCGTCCGCTGCCTGGCCCGCTTTGCCAGCAGGCGCACCGCACTGACCTGGGCATGTTTTCCCTTCTGTTTGGGCACATTTTGCAGCTGGGGCCGCATGGCCTGCATGGGGGAAAGCCGTGCCGCCCGCCGGGCGGGGCCCCAGGCGGCCAGCAGCAGCGCCAGCGCACACCAGAGCGCCGCGGCCGCCAGACGATCTGCCTGAACCGCCATTCGGATGCCCTGCCCGTTGGTGATGGTCTGGATGCCCTGGGTCTGGTTCATGGCAAAGAAACCCACCTGCAGGCCCAACACCGCAACGAACATTCCCAGCGGAATGACCACCACACCCAGCAGGGCCGCCTCCAGCAGCACGCTGGCCCGCAGCTGGGCCGGGGTGGCCCCCACGCTGGCCAGCTGGCCCAGCATCCGGGTACGCCGCTCCAGCGAGAGCCAGAACCCGCCCCGGATCATCAGCGCGGTACCCGCCAGCAAAATGCACAGCAGCAGCTTCACCGCCGCCATCGCAACCAGCGCGAACTCGCTGTAATATTTCACATTCAGGGTGTACACCAAGGAATCGCCCCCCAGCAGCACTGCGCTGAGCAGCACCGAGCTGAGCAGCACGCTCAGAAAGGCAAACCCGGTGCTCACCTTTCCCCGCAGCAGCTGGCGCACCGTAACCGACCAGATGGCTCTCATGGACGGATCACCTCGTCTCTCTGCAGGCGGCCGTCCCCGATCACCAACACCCGCTGTGCCTGCTGGGCCAGCTCACGGTCGTGGGTGATCATCAGAATGGTCTGGCCGGTGCCCTTGTGGATGGCCCGCAGCAGCTCCATTACCTGGGCGGTGTTGGCCCCGTCCAGGTTGCCGGTGGGCTCGTCCGCCAGCAGCAGGGCGGGCCGGGTGATGAGCGCCCGCCCCAGGCTTACCCGCTGCTGCTGCCCGCCGGACAGCTGGTCCGGAAAGGCATCCAGCTTGCCCTCAATGCCCAGCTGCTCCACGATACCCTCCAGCTGACCCGGCGCCGGGCGGCGACCGTCCAGCAGCAGGGGCAGCAGCAGGTTTTCCTTTACAGTGAGCAGCGGGATCAGATTATAGAACTGATACACCAGACCGATCTGGCGGCGGCGGAAAACCGCCAGCGTCTCGTCCGGCTGGCTTGCCAGGTCCATACCGCTCAGCCGCACCGTACCGCCGGTGGGCCGGTCCACCCCGCCCAGCAGGTGCATCAGGGTAGATTTGCCGGAGCCGGACGGCCCCACAATGGCCACGAACTGGCCCTTCTCCACGGTAAAACTCACATCGTCCAGGGCTTTTACCTGATTTGCCCCGGTCCCATAGATCTTTGTCAGATGCTCCACTTCCAGAAACGGCAAGCGGACCACCTCCTTTCCTGCCCAAAGAATACCCCGCCCCGGTGACAGGCCGGTGACGGCCTGCTGACGGTTTCGTCACCGGAACAGCCGCAGCCGAAAAAGCGGGCCCTCCGGGGTGTTTTCGGCGGTCACGTCCCCCTGCTGGCCCCGGACGATGCTGCGGGCCAGCGGCAGACCGATGCCCACGCTGCCCGGGCTGGCCGAGGCGCCCCGCCAGAACCGCTCGAACAACCGGGGCAGCTCCTCCTCCGGAATGGCCGAGCCCTCATTCTGCACCCGGAATTCAAAATACAGCGCCTGGCAGCTGCACTCCACCCGCACCCGGCCACCGGGCGGGGTGTGCTCGGCAGCGTTTTTCAACAGGTTCGCCAGCGCCTCGGCGGTCCATTCCAGATCGCAGACGCAGAAAAGCCCCTCCGGGCAATCCGCCTGCAGCTCCACCCCGCGCTTTAAATAAAACTCCGCCAGACCGCCCGCCGCCCGCTGGAGCACCTGCCGAGCGGGATGCTCCTTCTTTTCAAAGGGCACCACTCCCGCATCCAGCCGGGAAAGGCGCAGCAATGCCTCCACCAGCCAGCGAATGCGGCCGGTCTGGGTCTCGATCTGGGCAAGGCCCTCCTCCGCTTCCCCGGGCGGGAGCTCCTCCCGCAGAAAATCGCATTGCAGCAGAATGGCGGAAAGGGGGGTGCGCAGCTGGTGGGCGATGTCACTCAGGCTGTCCGCCAGGAAGCGCTTGTCCGCCTCCAGCGCCGCCGCCTGCTGCTGCAGAATGCTGGTGATTTTGTAAAGATCATCCTGTAACGCACTCAGCTCCCCCGGGGTCTGGCCGCTGAGCCGGGGCGGCTGGCCCCCGGTGTAGACTTGGGCCAGATACTCCGACAGCTGCCCGATGCGCCGGTACCGCCGCAGGGTGTATACCACGGCAAGGGCGGTGAGCGCCCCGCCCAGAAGCAGTGCGGCGACCATGCCGGGCACACCCCAGACAAGGCTCTGGCCGATGGCCGCAGCCGCCGTCAGAGCCAGCATGACCGCCAGCATCCGGTAAAACTCCCTGCTATGCATCCGGCTCCTCCTCCCAGCGGTAGCCCAGGCCCCGCACCGTGGCAATGTGCCAGCCGCAGCCCTCCGCCAGCTTTTCCCGCAGCCGCTTCACGGTGACGGTGAGGGTGTTGTCGTTCACAAAATTGCCCTCTTGGTCCCACAGTGCCTGCAGCAGCTGGCCCCGCTCCAGGATCTGGCCGGGATTGGAAAGAAACACCAGCAGCAGCCGGTATTCCTGGGCGGTGAGGGGAATCTGGGCTTCGCCCACAAACACCCGTGCACTGCGCCGGTCCACCGTGAGCCCGCCGAAGCACAACAGCTCCGGCCCCTTGCGGCGGCGCAGCACCGCCTTCACCCGGCTGATCAGCTCCCCTGCCCGGAAGGGCTTGATGATGTAATCGTCCGCGCCGCCTTCCAGCGCACGGACCACGCTGCCCTCATCCGCCCGGGCGGTGAGGATCAGAATGGCCGCATCGCCCCGCCCGCGCAGCGCACAGCAGACCTCTTCGCCGCTGCCGTCCGGCAGGCCCAGGTCCACCAGCGCCGCGTCGAAGCTTTCCCGTTCCATGGCAGCCAGCGCCCCGGCCACCGTGGCGGCAGCCGTGACAAGCCAGCCCTGGCGCTCCAGCAGCTTTTGCAGCGGCAGTACGATGGCCGCCTCGTCCTCCACAAGCAGAAGTTTCATCCGTTTCCTTCCCCCTCTTTTCTGTTTTCGTATTGCCTTAATTATACCGGAAAATCCGCCGCTTCGGGTGACGGGACTGTCACTTTCCCGGCCCGGCCGCTTGCCCGGGGCTGGCATCCATGCTACAATACAGTCGCGGCCGTGCGCCTGCTCGGGCGATACGCCGCGACTGATCTCACCGAGGTGGCATTATGAAAAATCTGCTCACGCGGCGGTACACCCTGCCGCTTTTCTGCCTTTTGTGTTCGTTTGCGGTTCTGGCGGTCTGCTCCCGTTCCAGCCCACTGTACGCCACCAATGACTGGGTGGACGCCAACATCTACTTCACCATCGGGCGGGGGATGCACCAGGGCCTGATGCCCTACCGGGACCTGCTGGACCACAAGGGCCCGCTGCTGTATCTGCTGCACTGGGCCGCGGCTGCGGTAAGCAGCACCAGCTTCTTCGGCGTATGGCTGCTGGAGGTACTTGCCGGATGGGCTTTTCTGTATGCCAGCGCCCGCACCCTGCTTTTGTACTGCGGCCGTGGCTGGACCTTCTTCTCGCTGCCGCTGCTGGCCGCCTGCGTTTACGCCAGCCCCGCCTTTGCCCAGGGCGACAGCGCCGAGGAATTCTGCCTGCCGCTGCTGGCCATCGCCCTGTATTTCTTTCTGGCCTGTTTCGGGCCCGGCAAACAGCTTCCGTCTTTCTGGGTCTTCGCGCTGAACGGCGCTGCCGCCGGGGCCATCTTCTGGATCAAGTTCACCCTGTTGGGGCTGCACTTTGCCTGGATGGCCTGCTTTGCCTTTCTGATCTGGATCGGCCATCGTTCCTTCGGCCGGGCGCTGGCCGCCTGCGGCGCTTTTCTGGGCGGAATGGCCGTCATCTCGGTGCCCATCCTGCTGCCCTATGCACTGGGCGGCGCGCTGCCGGATCTGTTCCAGACCTATTTCGGGGCAAACCTCACCTCCTACGCCACCACCCCCACCCACTGGAGCACCCCGCTGTACAATCTGGTGATGAGCGGCCTCAGTACCGCGCTGGCCAACCCGGTGTGGGCGGTGCTGGCACTTGTTGGCGGCGTGTTCTTTGTGCTTCGGCGCGGCGTTCTGCATCCCGCAGCCAAGGCGGCGCTGCTTGCCCTCGTGTTCTTTTCCGGCTTTTTCATCTGGGCCGGTTCCATGGGCTGGCCCTATTACGGTTTTCCTCTTTCGGTCTACGCCGTGCTGGGCTTTGCCTGCCTGGGCAGTCTGGTGCAGAAGCTGCCCGCCCGGCTGCCCCGGGGTGTGGTTCAAATCGGCTTTGTGCCCGCGCTGGCCCTCAGCCTGGCGCTGTGCCTGGCCTTCAGCCCCAATGTGTCCTTCATGGAGCTAAAAAAGGAGGATCTGGTGCAGACCAAATTTGCTGCCATCATTCAGCAGGAGGGCGGTCAGTCCCTTTTGAACTACGGCTTTCTGGACGGCGGGTTCTATCTTTCCAGCGACATCACACCATCCTGCCGGTTCTTCTGCCGCATCAACCTGCCCAACTACCAGGAGCTGGAGGCGCCGGTGCGCCAGATGGTGGAAGAGGGCTATTTTGATTTCATCGTGACCCGCGAGGAGGGCCCGCTGCCCGGCATGGAGGAGCACTACGAGCTGGTGTGCACCGAATACCAGACCTACGACGGTGTGCTGCTGCCCTACAGTCTGTTCCGCCGGATCGGCTGAAAACCACTGCGCATTTTCAACATTCCCACGCATATTTTTGCACTTTTGCACCAGTCAGCCTTGCAATCCACGACCAAATGGGGTATACTGTATCTAAATTGATTTCTGCAAAAAAGGGGGGCCGTTTTATGTCTGATCCTACCGCTGTATTCTCCATTTATGACGACCGCGACCGGGAGATCCGTGCCGTTGTGCAGGAGGTCTACGACGCGCTGAAGGAAAAGGGGTACAACCCCATCAACCAGCTGGTGGGCTATATCCTTTCCGAGGACCCCACCTACATCACCACCTACAAAAACGCCCGCTCGCTGATCCGCCGCGTGGACCGCGACGATCTGCTGCAGGCGCTGGTTCGCAACTACATCAATCCCTGATCCTTCAAACCGGTTCCGTGCGCCGCACGGGGCCGGTTTTTCCTTTGTGCCCGGGCTTTGCAAAGCCCGGGCTTTTTGTTATACTATAGACTGTATTATTGCGGGCCAAAGCAGGTATCTGTTTTGCCCGCGCAAAGCGAGGTGCTTTTTATGGCGGCTGTGCGTGTGCTCCACTGCGTGGCGGGGCTGGCCCACGGCGGGTATGAAAGCCTGATTATGAATCTGTACCGCTGCATCGACCGAGATGCGGTGCAGTTCGATTTTATCAGCTCCTTTCTCGGCGTGTACGAAAGCGAGATCGAGGCGCTGGGCGGTGTGATCCACCGCATCCCCTTCATCACTCAGAAGGGCCCCTTCGTCTACACCCATGCGCTGGACCGGGTGCTCACCGAAAGCCCCCGCTACCCCATCGTACATTCCCACATGGATAAATTCAGCGGCCTTGTGATGCGCGAGGCCAAAAAGGCCGGCATCCCGGTGCGCATTGCCCACAGCCACAACACCCAGAACGAGGGCGGGTTTGCCTTCCAGGTGGTCAAGGACTACTACGGCAAAATGGTACTGCCCAACGCCACTCATCTGTTCGCCTGCTCCAAAGCGGCGGCGGACTGGATGTTCGGCCCCGAGTCGGCCCGGGCGCATATCGTGCTCAACGGCATCGACCCGGAGCGCTTTGCGGTGAGCGAGGTGGCCCGCGCCAGTGTGCGGGAGGAGTTCGGCCTTTCGGACGAATGCCTGGTGTTCGGCCATGTGGGCCGGTTCACCCCCCAGAAAAACCACGACCGGATTCTGGATATCTTTTCCGTGCTTCACAAAAAAGCACCAAACAGCGCCCTGCTGCTGGCGGGCACCGGCCCTCTGCTGGACGAGATGCGCCAGAAGGCCGCCCGGCTGGGCCTTGCGGACTGCGTTCATTTTCTGGGCAGCCGGGAGGATGTTCCCCGGCTTTTGCAGGGCATGGACGGCTTTCTGTTCCCCTCGCTGCACGAGGGTCTGCCGGTGACCCTGATCGAGGCCCAGGCCTCCGGCCTGCCGGTCACCGCCGCCTCCACCATCACCAGCGAGGTGTGCGTGACCCCGCTGGTACGCCAGCTTTCGCTGGAGGATTCCGACGAGCATTGGGCGGACACCGCACTGGAGCAGGCGGTGCAGAACCGCCCGGTGCGATCTTCGCCCCGGGCGCAGATCGCCGCGGCGGGGTACGACATCCGCCAGACCGCCGACTGGCTGACCAACTTCTATCTGGGCCTGGCCCATTCCAACGACTGAATCCCGGGAGGATGCTTTTATGAATCAAACGCCCCTTGTCTCGGTGGTGGTACTGGTGTACAACACCGGCGATTACCTGCGCCCCTGCCTGGAGAGCATCGCCGCCCAGACCTACCACAATCTGGAGGTGCTGATGATCGACAACGGCAGCCAGGACGGCTCCGGCCAGGTGTGCGACGAATACGCCGCGAAGGACAGCCGCTTTCGCACCATCCACCAGGAAAACCTGGGCATCATCGGCGGCCGGGGCACCGGCGTGACCCACAGCCGGGGCGAATACCTGGCCTTTGTGGACGGCGACGACCTGCTGCACCCGGAGATGCTCCAGCTGCTGCTGGACGAGTGCCTCAAGACCGATCTGCCGGTGAGCTGCTGCCGGTTCATTCCCTTTTTCGGCCCGCCGCCGGAGCCCGGTCCCTGCCCGGACGACTGCCTCACCTTCGAGAGCCCGGCCCATCTGGACGCCCTGATGCACGACAAGCGAGTGGAATACAGCCTGTGCAACAAGCTATACGCCCGCCATCTGTTCGACAATATCCCCTTCTATTCCCCGGTGGTCTACAACGAGGATCTATATCTGAACTGGAACATTCTGCAGCACGCCCGGGGCATGGCCTTTGCGGATTTCATCGGCTACTACTACCGCCAGCACGCGGCCTCCACCACCCACCGGCCCCTGAAGGACCGGGTGCTCACCGACCAGATCTTCGTGGCCCGCACCATTCTGGACACCGCCCGCGGCGGCCCGCTGGAGGCATCGGCTGAGGCCTTCTATTACGAGAAGCTGCTCTATCTGAACAGCATGATCCTGCGCCAGGCAAACGCGAAGGATTTTACCGCCGAGCACCGCTCGCTGAAAAAGGAGATCCGGGCAAGCCTTGGCAAGGCGCTGAAGAACCCGCATCTTTCCCGCGCGATGAAGCTGGCTGCCCTGCTCTCCTGCTGGGGCGGCGTATTCTACGCCGGGCTGTGCCGGCTGATGCTCACCGACCGGCGCTGACCGGCCGTGTTCTGAGGTTTTTTGCATGAAACTGCTTTGCATTCTGGACAGTGTGGAATTTCCCCTCGCCCCCACCCCGGCCATTGCCCGGCGGGCGGCAGCGCTGCTGGCGCAGCAGGGGCACACGGTCCATTTTCTGGAACTGTATGACGGCGAGACCGTCCCCCCTGAGCAGCCCGGCTGCGGCCGGACCCTGCTGCCCTTTGCGGACGAGCGGATGATGAACCGGGTGCTGGAATTCGGCAACCCGGGCGGCACCCCGGTGCCGCTGCGGCTGTTGAAACTCTGCGCCCATCCGGCGGCGGCGCTGGCCGCAGTGCGGCAGATCGCCCTGAAAAAGCCCCGACGCATCGCGGCGGCGAAAAAAGCCATCGAGGCGCTGGACCGTCAATATCACTTTGATGCGGCGGTGGCGGTGGCTGCCCCCTACGCGGGCAGCTTCGCGCTGGCCGCTGCCGATTTCGGCGGCAAAAAGGCCAGCTGGCAGATGGACCCCTATGCGGCCAACCACAGCTACTCCGCCCCCGGCACATTTGAGCGGGAGAAGGAATTGTTGGCGGCGCTGGACGCGGTGTTCATCGCCCCGGCCATGACCCAATATTACGCCCCCGGCGCACCGCTGGAAAGCTATGCGGCCAAGGCCCGTGTGCTGGACTTCCCCAGTCTGGTTTCCCCGCCCCCTGCGCCTCATGTGCAGAGGGAAGGCGGGCGGCTGCGCTGCGTGTTCGTGGGCAGTCTGTACCCCACCCTGCGCACCCCCCACTACGCGCTGGAGCTGTTCTGCGCGCTGAACGACCCGAAGCTGGAGCTGGTGTTCGTGGGCGGCGGCTGGGAGAACTACCCCGCCGACCTGCTGGAGCCCTACCGGAAGATTCTGGGCGACCGGCTGATCGTCACCGGTCCGCTGCCCGCTGTCCGAGCGGCGGAGGAGGTGGCCAAAGCGGATGTGCTACTAAGCCTGGGCAACGGGGTGGACAACCAGGTGCCCAGCAAGATCTTTGAATACTTCGCGGCGGGCCGGCCGGTGCTGCATCTGGCCAAGCTGAAAAACGACCCCTGCCGCCCCTACTTTAACCGCTGGCCCCTGGCCCTGACCCTGCTGGAATCCGAGGGCGCCGGGCCGGAGGTCCTTGCCCGACTTTCGGCCTTTCTGGCCGAAAAGGGGCGCAGCCGCCTGCCCTTTGAGGAAGCGGCACGGCTTTTTGAATCCAACACGCCCCAGGCGGCGGCCCGCTGCCTGGAGGAAACCCTTGGAGGCTGAACCATGACGGTATTCTGGCTTTTGAATTTTCTGCCCCCGCCCATGGCCCGGGCGCTGGACCTGCCGGTGCAGGCCAGCGGCAGCTGGGTGATGGCCCTGCAGCAGGCGCTGGAGAAGCAGCCGGTGCGGCTCATCCTGTGCGCCTACAGCCCGGCGGTGAGCGAGACCCAGCGGCGGGAGATCGGCGGGGCGGTGTATCTGGCCCTGTCCGCCGCGGGCGGCAAGGAGGCCCTGCAGGCGGCGCTGGCCGCCGAGCAGCCGGACCTGTTGCAGATCTTCGGCACCGAGAACGACCATGCCGTGTGGGCGCTGGAAAGCTTTGCGCCCCAGAAAACGCTGCTTTACATCCAGGGCCTGGCCGGGCCCTGCGGCGAGCACATGGCCGACGGCCTGCCGCCCCGCTTTCTGCGCCGCCAGCGGCTCAAGGAGCGTCTGGCCGCCAAAACCGGCGGCGCTACCGTGCGCCAGCTGCGGGAGGGCCTTTTGGAAAAGGGCGAAGCGGAGAAAAAGGCCTTTCTGCTGGCCCAGAACCTGCTGGGCCGCACCGAATGGGACAAGGCCTTTGCCGCCTCGGTGAACCCCGCCGCCCGGTATTACAGGCTGAATGAGATTCTCCGCCCGGCCTTTTATCAGGGCGGCTGGCAGCGGGACGTGCTGCGCCGTCCCCGCATTTTTGTGAGCCAGGGCAACATTCCCTTAAAGGGACTGCACCGGGTGATCGAGGCGCTGCCCGCCATCGCCGCCCGTTACCCGGATGTGCAGGTGGATGTGGCGGGCTGGCCCCCGCCCCAGAAGGGCGTGCTGCTGCGCCCGGTGATGAACTGGCTGGCGGAGTATTCCGGCTATCTGGATTCTCTGGCCCGCTGTCTGGGCGTGGCCGACCGCATCCGCTACACCGGTGTGCTGAGCGCCGACGCCATGAAGACCTGCTTTTTGCAGAGCAGTGTCTTTCTGATGCCCAGCAGCGTGGAGAACAGCCCCAACTCGCTGGGCGAGGCCATGCTTCTGGGCATGCCCTGCGCCGCTGCCAACGTGGGCGGCATCCCCAGCATGCTGGAAAGCGGAAAAGAAGGCCTGCTCTTCGACCCGGCCCAGCCCGGCCAGCTGGCCGAGACGGTGCTGGCGCTGCTGGACGATCCCATCGCCGCTGAAACCATGGGCAAGGCCGCCCGGGCCCGGGCGCTGGCGGACCACGACCCCAAGGCCATTGCCGCCGCGCAGATGGCCCTTTACCACCAGCTTTGCGAAGCAAAGGAGGTCAGACCGTGAACCAGCCCTTGGTGACGGTACTCATCACCACCTACAATCAGGAACGCTACATCGGCACGGCTATCGACAGTGTGCTGGCCCAGAAGACCGATTTTCCCTTTGAAATCTACATCTCCGAGGACTGCGGCTCGGACGGCACCCGCGCCATTCTGCAGGACTATGCAGCCCGCTTCCCCGAGATTATCCGGCTAAACCTGCGGGAGGAAAACGTGGGCATCAGCCGCAACTGGTACGAGGGCCTGTGCGCCGCCAAGGGCCAGTATGTCTGTACCCTGGAGGGCGACGACTGGTGGCGGGACGAGAACAAGCTGCAAAAGCAGGTGGATTTTCTGCGCGCGCACCCGGACTATCTGGCGGTGAGCCACACCCTTCTACTCACCGACGACGCGGGCAACACCTACGGCACCCTGCCGGATGATGCGCGCATTCTGGGCAAGGACGCCACCATGGAGCTGTTTCTGGCCGGCGTGACTTATTCCTGCACCGCCTGCCTTGTGAAAAACATCTTTGACCCGGCTGACAAGGACCTTTACGACTACGTGACCGCCAACCGCAGCATCGCGGACTTTGCTTTGTGCATGCTGTATCTGGACCGGGGCAAGGTGTTCGTGATGGACGAGGCCCTTTCCGGCTATCGGGTGGCGGGCACCGACGAAAACCACCAGAACTACAACGGCACCCAGAGTGCCCTGAAAAAATACGCGGATTTTCTGGATGTGGTGAATGCCAGCCGCCGCTACTGGCAGGGCAAATACTCCTTTGCCAAATGCCTGTGCGCGGGCAGCTTTTACCCCTTCATCGACCGGATCAAATACGGCGATCTCGGGCCCTTTGTGCGGCTGATGGGCAGAATGCCCCTCTCCACAAAGGCGCTGTTCCCCTTTTACTTTATCGGCCGGTGCCTTGCGCTGGTCATCCACAAATTCACGGGAGGGAGAAACGCATGAATCAGCCTTCCATCAGCGTAATTGTGCCGGTTTACAAGGCCGAGGGCACTCTAGAAAAGTGCGCCCGGAGCATCCTTTGCCAGGCGCCCGCCGACCTGGAGCTGATTCTGGTGGACGACGGCAGCCCGGACGGCAGCGGCGCGCTGTGCGACCGGCTTGCCGAGCAGGACAGCCGGGTGCGGGTGATCCACCAGAAGAACGCCGGGGCCAGCGCTGCCCGCAACGCAGGTCTGGACGCCGCCGCCGGGCGGTATCTGCAATTTGTGGACGCGGATGACTGGGTGCTGCCCGGTCTGTACGAGACTGCCCTGCCCATTCTGGACGAGGGTACGGACGTGCTGTTTTTCGGGGTGGAGAACATCGGCTACACGCCGGAACCGCCCCTGCCGGATGCCGCCTACGAGAGCCTGGCAGAACTGGCAGACCAGTTCGAGCGGTATCTGGTGACCACCGGCCAGTTCGCGGCCCCTTACAATAAGATCTACAAGGCCCATGTGATCGGGCCGGTGCGCTTTGACCCGGCTCTGAAAATCAACGAGGACCTTCTGTTCAACCTGCTGGCCCTGCGGCGCTGCGGGCCGGTGCGGTTCATTCCCACCAACTTCTACGCCTGCGACCACACCGGCGAGGGCTCGCTCTCCCGGTCGCTGCGTGCGGACCTGCTGGACGCCGAGCAAGCTACCCGGGCGGCGCTGCTCGCGTTCGCTGCCCATTACGGGCTGGATGAGGCCGGCGCTCAGGCTCTGGCCGCTGCCCGGCAGGGCAACGTGGCCGTGGCGCAGATGTCGGTGCTGATGAGCCGGAAGGGCCCCCTTTCCCTGCGGGGCTACCGGAAGGCCTTTGCCCGGATGCTGGCCCTGCCCGCTGCCCGCAAGACGCTGGCTGACTGGCTGGCGGCGGACCAAAACCGGCTGATGGCCCTGCCCTACCGTATCTGCGTGGGGCTGCGGCTGGCCCTGCCCATGGCGCTCTGGTGCTGGCTGCGGTGCAGCACCAGCCATGCCCTATGATTCTTTTTTCCCAAGGAGGCAAACATATTTATGGCGGCTGTATTGAGCTGTATCATGCCCGTGTACAACGGGGAGGAATATCTTGAAAAAAGCGTACAGAGCGTGCTGGACCAGAGTTTTGCCTGGTTCGAGCTGATTCTGGTGAACGACGGTTCCACCGACCGCACCGCTGATCTCTGCGCCGAGTTCGCCCGCAAGGATGAGCGGGTTCGGGTGCTGACCCAGCCCAACAAGGGCGCGGCGGCGGCCCGGAACGCGGGCATTCAGGCGGCCGAGGGCCGTTACATCACCTTTGTGGACGCGGACGACATGCTGCTGCCCAAGGCCTTTGAAAAGACCGTACAGGCCATGGAGAACCGGGAG
>NZ_JAGHKE010000145.1:0-5235 GCF_017889395.1 Allofournierella sp.
CCTAAACACCGTGTCAAAACAAATAAAAGCTTAATTTCAGCACAATGATAAGCCGAAAATTACGCTTTTGTTTATAATGCTCTCCTCGTGGAGAGCGACAGCAGCCACTTCTGCACATGCTCGTCCCAGAACCAATTTCTATCCACGCTCTCCTTGCGGAGAGCGACGGGGTTACGGCCAGCTGACAGCAGCTGACCATTGACATTTCTATCCACGCTCTCCTTGCGGAGAGCGACAGCGATGCCTTGAAACAGCGTTTGCAGGCGAATGCATTTCTATCCACGCTCTCCTTGCGGAGAGCGACGGTTGCCGTTGGCATCGGGCACAACTGCGCTGTAATTTCTATCCACGCTCTCCTTGCGGAGAGCGACGGGAATCAGTTAGCAGGCGCGAAAAGCCTGCTAAATTTCTATCCACGCTCTCCTTGCGGAGAGCGACCGTAGGCAAAACCGTATTTCTGACGCGCGAAGCCGCAATTTCTATCCACGCTCTCCTTGCGGAGAGCGACTTGAAAGTTGGCACCTTTTTCTCAACTAATGGGGTATTTCTATCCACGCTCTCCTTGCGGAGAGCGACGGCGGCGGGATTTTAACCGGCGCGAGTGTAAACCATTTCTATCCACGCTCTCCTTGCGGAGAGCGACAGCGGGCCTACATCGTGATCGCAGGCGACCTGATATTTCTATCCACGCTCTCCTTGCGGAGAGCGACAGCAAAATGCCACAAAAACAGTTTCTTTTTTGTAGTTAAACTTGCTATAATACCATTACCATACGCGATTTTGAGAGATTTGTCAAAGTTCTTTCGACGTTTGATACATTTTGAAAGGCATTTCTTGGTGCGAAGACTCCTGGATTTTGATGTTCTTTTCATACTCGCACTAGAGTAAAAACAATCTTTTCTAATCTCCATCTAACCATGCGCCTCGAGACAAAACTTTAAGTCTTTTTTGAATGCGCTTTTTTCCTCTCTTGAACTTTTTCGAATATCACTTTAGCAACAATTGCCTCCTGCGCATTCTCCACGAAAACATACCGAAAGTACCGTCATTCTTTTCCTGCTTACCCTTTAAAAAATCAGGTGTATAGGTTTTCTACATCAGCACATTACCAATGCTTCGTGCTGACTCGACAGTAAGCTGCAACCCACAATTTTTCTTTCTTATGAGAAAAAGTACTCATTTCCGGCATCATAAAAATTCCTCCATGCCAGAAGTATAGCATGGAGGAATTTTTACTATATGAAAACACAAGAAAAAAGCTACACTTTGATTTCTCAAAATGTAGCTTTTAACATGAGTTTGCGTGATGAAATTGATACCTTTCTCCTCCTTGGCCCGTAGGGCGGGGCCCCCACGAAAGTTTGCACAGCAAAGTTTTGTGGGGAAAAGGAGGAATGACGGAGCGGTATGAGAAAAGCCCAGCCAAACGGCTGGGCTTTTTGAATGGAGCATAGTCCATTCCGACGTGGTGCCGGTGGTGGGACTTGAACCCACACGGTGTTGCCACCAACGGATTTTGAGTCCGCATCGTCTGCCATTCCGACACACCGGCTTATTTGTAACAGGGTTTATTATACTATAGCAACGCCAAAAAAGCAGAACAGGCGGGCCGAAATGCGCAGCGCACCGTGCCCCAGAATGATCAGCTGCTCTGCACCGTCCGAGGTGACCACCCGCACCCGGCGCTTTTTTGCCAGCTGATAGGTAGTCTTTTCAATATACATATCAGCGGTTTCCGCTTCCTTGGTATAGACGATGTGGATGTTATGATACCGGCTCACCTCACCCGTGCCATGGGGCACCTTGTAGGCATCGAACACCAGAATCACCTGGCAATCGTGAAAGCCCTTGTAATTACACAACAGATCTGCCAGCGCCTGACGGGCCCCCGCCAGATTATCCGCCGCCAGCTTTTTCAGCTCCTCCCAGGCAAAGATCAGGTTATAGCCGTCCACCAGCAGATACTCCGGCCCGCTGGATTCAAAATGATACTCCGCCTGCTTCACCGGTGCGGGGCGGAACAGCTCCCGGCCCTTGGAGGGGCCATAGGTGCGCTCGAAGATGGCTGCCAGCTGCTTGTCCTCCTCCAGCGAGGAAACAGGTGCGCTCTGCCGCCGGGTCTGCCGGGGTGCGGGCTGCTCCTCCGGTTCCGGCTCGTTCAGACGCACACCGCTCTCCACATGGGCGTGGGCGGGTACCTCATCCCACTTCACGGTATAGCCTGCGCCGTGGGCACAGAACACCGAATCCGGCGGGTTCTCGGTATCCCGCTCGGGGTCGTAGCCCATCGCCTCGATCACGGCGGGGGCGTCGTGGCAGGGCCGGTAGCCTGCCAGCGTGCAGGACAGCCGCCCCTTGCCCCGGGTATATCCGGCAAGCTCCATGGCATAGCCCCGCATCTCGGCCACCGGTACGCTGCCGGTAAGCACCGAGGTTTCGCCCAACAGCTCGGGCGGGTCAAAGCTGCCGCCCATCCGCTGCACATCCGCCATGGCCCGGCCCACCTGCTCGGCGGGTACCTCCAGCCGGAACTCATACCAGGGCTCCAGCAGAATGCTGTCCGCCTGCATCAGGCCCTGACGCACCGCCCGGTAGGTGGCCTGGCGGAAATCGCCGCCCTCGGTGTGCTTCAAATGTGCTCTGCCCGCGGTGAGGGTAATCTTCATATCGGTGATGGGGCTGCCGGTGAGCACGCCCAGATGCTCCTTCTCCTCCAGGTGGGTGAGAATCAGCCGCTGCCAGTTCCGATCCAGCACATCCTCGCTGCAAATCGTATCAAACTGCAGGCCCGCGCCCCGGGGCAGCGGCTCCAGCAGCAGATGCACCTCGGCATAATGGCGCAGGGGCTCAAAATGGCCTACGCCCTCCACCGGGCCCGCGATGGTCTCCTTATACACAATACTGCCGGGGCCAAAGCCCACGGCCAGACCGAACCGCTCCCAGATCAGGCGCTTGAGCACGTCCAGCTGCACCTCGCCCATCATCTGCAGATGAATCTCGGCCAGCCGCTCGTTCCACACGATGCGCAGCTGGGGGTCCTCCTCCTGCAGCTGGGTCAGCTTGGGCAGCACTGCATGAGCGTCGCAGCCCTCAGGCAGCAGCAGACGGCAGCTCTGCACCGGCTGCAGCACCGGGGCTCGGCCCATGGTCTCCTCACCCAGGCCCTGACCCGCCCAGGTACGGGTCAGACCGGTGACGGCGCACACGGTTCCCGCCGGAGCCTGTTCTACCATCTGGAATTTTGCGCCGGAATATACGCGCAGTTGGTCTGCTTTTTCCTGCCAGGACTGGCCGTCCGGGTCCTCTCCGGTAAGCAGCGCCTTCACCCGCAGACTGCCACCGGTGACCTTGAGCCAGGTGAGCCGGTTGCCCTGCTCATCCCGGGCGATCTTGAACACCCGGGCAGCAAACTCTTCTGCTGCTTTGGGCTGACGGGTATAGGCCTGCAGCGCTTCCAGCAGCTCATCCACTCCCTGCAGCTTCAGCGCCGAGCCGAACAGGCAGGGAAACACCTGCCGCCGGGCCACCATGGCGGTGATCAGGTCGGCAGGCACCTGGCCGTTTTCCAGATAGACATCCATGGCCTCCTCGCTCTGCATGGCCAGCGCTTCCGCAAAGGCATCCGGGTCCAGGGAGCCGTCGAAGGGCACAAAGCCCTCCTCCAGGCGGGCCAGCTGATCCAGTACCGCCTGCCGGTCTGCTCCCGCCAGATCCATCTTATTTACAAATACAAACACCGGCACCCCGTACCGGCGCAGCAGTTTCCAGACGGTCTCGGTATGGCTCTGCACACCGTCGGTGCCGCTCACCACCAGCACTGCATAATCCAGCACCGAAAGGGTACGCTCCATCTCGCCGGAAAAGTCCACATGGCCGGGGGTATCCAGCAGGGTGATCTGGGCGTCGGGCAGGCTGAGCACCGCCTGCTTGGAAAAGATGGTGATGCCCCGCTCCCGCTCCATGGCGTTGGTATCCAGAAAGGCATCCTTATGGTCCACCCGGCCCAGCTTTTTCAGGTAGCCGCCCCGATACAGCAGCGCCTCAGACAGGGTGGTCTTGCCTGCGTCCACGTGGGCCAGCAGACCAGCACAAATTCGTTTCATCGCGTTTTTCTCCTGTGATCATACTGCCTTTTATTGTATCACAGAATTCGCAAAATTCCGAGCCGCTTTTTCCCTCTTTGCATGCTCATCGCCTTCGCTGCCGCTCCTCGCGGCGCTCCTCCCGGCCGGACACACAGGCCCCCGCATAGCAGACCAGCGCACTGCCCAGCATCGCCCCCAGCAGTAACAGCAACAGGATCGTTCCCATGAATCCCACTCCTCTTTTCTGCTTTTGTGACCCCATGCTACCACGGGCAGCGCGCCGTTTTTGCTGCATCCTGCCGGGCGGCGATTTTTTGCCAAACGAACAAAGCCGCCGCAAGGACTTTTCCCCGCGGCGGCTCTGATTGCCTGAAGATTAAATTATTCAGCGGAAGTCACTTCACTGGCGGCTGGTTCACTGGAAGCCTCCTCGCTGGCCGCTGTCTCACCGATGGCCTCTTCGCTGGTGGCGATGTCGCCGGTGGCATCACTGGTATCGCCCAGCTCCATCCGGCTCTTTTCAAACACGGTCACCTTGTCGGTGTCCACCAGATAGACCGTATCCTCGCCCTGCTTCTGCAGGTAAATGGTGCCGGTCACATCGTTGGTAGCGCCGCAGATCCAGGTGGTGGTCTCGCCGTCTGCGGTCATCCAGAAGGTGAGGGTGGGCTCTTCCAGGCCGTATTCCTCGCTGGTCTCGGTCAGCTGGCGGTTGGCCTCCAGATTCACAAACGCGGTGAGCATGCTGTTCACACTGCTCTGGTCCAGCTTGTATTCCGGGTCATCTGCCAGATACCAGACGATCTCGGTCTCCGGCTCGGTCTCCTCCGAGGCCGAAGTGCTTGCAAAAGCATCGGCGGCTTCACTGGTGGATTCGCTCTCTGCCTCCACCACCTCTTCCCGCTGTTCAAAGTTCAGGGTGTCCCCCTCGAAGGTGTAGCCGAAGCTTTCAATCTCAGAGGATGCGGTGATGGAGGTGAGGTTGATGCTGGTGTCCTCCGAAGCGCTGGCCGCCGCATCCCGGTCGCTGATGGTCTTGGCGGCGAACACGCCGGCGGCCAGAATCACCAGCAGGATCACCAGACCGATCATCAGGTTTCGCTTTGCTTTCATTATTGGCGCCTCCGTTTGATGGTGATGGCCGCACCGG